>JAVXBP010000060.1:0-8070 GCA_036659935.1 Clostridia bacterium | reverse complement strand
GCTAGCGCGCCTCCAAAAAGCCGTCTCTCCTTGTTCTTCATCTCTATTCCGCATTCAAAATATAGTGGGACACAAAATATAGTGGGACACAAAATATAGTTGAACACAATGTATCCATTGAAAAATCATAGTGTTCTGTCGGTTAAAATTAATACTTTAAACACAAAATATCCATTTGAACTTCAACAAGGTTCTGGTGGATATTTTTCGTTATTTTGGGAATATTACAGTATTGTATAGAAAAGTTTTTTACACAAAATGTTGTGGAAATATTATTGTGTTTTGCTGGCTCGCCCTTGCCGTTGGCGGAAAAAATATTTTTATTTTCCTATTGACATCTCTATATAAATGGAGTAAAATAAAAATAGGAATAATTCTCATAAAACGCAATGTGGGAGTTACACAAAAAGCAAAAAAAAGCGAAACCAAGACAAGTTTTCGAGAGAGAATTTGCAAAAAAAGAAAGGAGTTTAGTATGGAAGACAAGAGAAAGCTTACAAACGAGGTCGGCGCGCCGATAGCGGACAACGAAAATTCGATTACCGCTGGCGAGAGAGGCCCGGTTCTTATGCAAGACGTGTGGCTGATGGAAAAAATGGCGCACTTCAATCGCGAAGTTATCCCAGAGCGCAGAATGCACGCGAAAGGCAGTGGCGCATATGGCACATTTACCGTTACGCACGATATCACCAAGTATACAAAGGCGAAAGTTTTTGAGCCAAACAAAAAAACTGACGTTTTCGTAAGATTTTCGACTGTCGCTGGCGAGCGCGGCGCTGCCGATGCAGAACGCGATATTCGCGGTTTTGCCTGCAAATTCTATACCGAACAAGGCAACTGGGACTTGGTCGGCAACAACACTCCAACGTTTTTTATCAGAGACGTGCACAACTTCCCTGACCTCAATCGCGCTGTAAAACGCGACCCGTTGACAAATATGCGTTCCGCTCAGAACAACTGGGACTTTTGGACAAGCTTGCCAGAGGCCTTCCACCAAATAACAATCGTTATGTCCGACCGCGGAATTCCTGCGTCTTATCGCAATATGCACGTTTTCGGCGAGCATACTTTCAGTTTCTATGACGCGGAAAACAAGCGCGTGTGGGTGAAATTCCACTTGCTCACGCAACAAGGCATCAAAAACTTGACTGACGCCGAGGCGGAAGCCGTCATCGCGAAAGACAGAGAAAGCCACCAAAGAGACTTGTTCGAAGCAATCGAACGCGGAGACTTTCCACGATGGACGATGTATGTCCAAATTATGACGGAAGAACAAGCGAAAAAGCATTACGAAAACCCTTTCGATATCACGAAAGTTTGGAGACACAAAGAATTCCCTTTGATAGAAGTCGGCGTTCTTGAGCTCAATCGCAACCCGCAAAACTACTTCGCGGAAGTCGAACAATCAGCCTTTACTCCTGCGCACGTCGTGCCGGGCATTGGCTTCTCGCCTGACAAATTCTTGCAAGGGCGCTTGTTCGCTTACGGCGACGCTCAAAGATATAGACTGGGCGTAAACTACAATCAAATTCCTGTCAACCAAGCAAAATGCGCCGTAAATGATTATCACCGCGACGGAGCTATGCGCGTAAACGGCAACTTTGGCAGCACTGTGGCTTACACTCCAAACAGCCAAGGCGTGTGGGCGGCTCAACCTGACGTCATGGAACCGCCTCTCGATCTCTCGGGCGCGGCGTATGTCTATGACCCAAAAGACGACCCAACCGACGATTGTTTCCGCCAAGGCGGAGAGCTTTTCCGCTTGATGACAGAGGACAAAAAACAACTGCTCATCGAGAACACCGCGCGCAATATTGCGCCAGTAACGGAAAATATCAAATATCGCCACGCTGTGCATTGCTATCTCGCCGATTGCGACTATGGCAAGCGTATGTCCGACGCGTTGGCGCTTGACTTCGAAAAAGTCAAAACGCTGTCAAAGTTGAACAACGCAGACTTGTTGCGCGCGCTGTAAAAAGCAAAAAATAACAGCAAAAAAGAGTAAAAAAAGCGCAAAAAATGTTGCGAAAAAATAGCTAAAACAACAGTAAAAAAGTGCAAAAAATGTTGTAAGAAAAGCTAAAGAAAAGCTGTAAAATTACAAAAATAACAGTAAAAAACGCGGTAGGAATTGTCCTATCGCGTTTTGCATTGTCATATTTTTTCAATCTTTTTTGTCGAGAAAAGGCAAGTCGAAAGACTTTACATCGTCGGGCACGATGACGTTGATATCGCTCAGCATTTCCGACGCGTCGGTGTTGCGAGATATTTGCTCCGCGGTGGCTTTGAGATAGGTCACATCAGCGCTTGCGAGTTCTTTGCCGTCCGTGTTGAAAATTTGAGACTTTGCGGTAAAGCCGCGCTTGGAAAAACTTGTAATTTCCGCCAACGCATAGAGCTTTTGTCCATAGGGCACTGGTCGACGGAATTTGACGTGAATGCTTGTCGTCACAGCCAGCGACTCTGGCTCGGTTGCCCACATAGCGCGCCCGGCAATCTCGTCGAGCATGCAAGTTATCATTCCGCCGTGCACGCGTTCGGGATAGCTTTGGTGGAACTTTGTGTATTGGAATTCGCTCAGCACGCGGTTGTCCTCCAAGACATAGAAGGGCGCTTTGAGACCGAGCTCATTTTGCATTCCGCAAATTATACAATTTGTACTGTTGAATTGTTTTCCTATTACTTTCATATTCTTCCTTTCTGGGCGTTTTTTGTCAGCGCATTTGCGCGCAAAAACCTAATAACTCAATACCAGTCGACCATTTTGCCTTTCCGCAATCAAAATTTTGCTTGCAAGTCGGCTATCTCTTTGGCGGTTGGCATTTGTTCGAGCGCGCCTTTGCGACCGATAATTACTCCGCAACCAAAAATGGCAAACTCTACCGCAGGCGCGATAGCCTTGAGTGTGAGAGGGAGTTTGTCCGCGATAATTTTGTGCAACACGCAACCGATAAAGCAATCGCCAGCGCCTGTTGTGTCAACGACTTTGACAGCGACCGCGTCAAAAGAAAAGCTCTCGAGCGACTTGTCATAGACTGTCACGCCTTTGCTACCTTTTGTCAGCAAGACGAGCGAGCAGTGTTGCGCGGCTTGCAAAATCTTTTCGACGGCAAGTTTTTCGTCGGTGATATTTGTCAAAAATTCCAATTCTTCGTCAGTAATTTTGAGAATGTTGGCGAAAGGCAAAAACTCAAAAATCGCCTTTTTGCAATCGTCGGGAGTTTTCCACAAAGGCAGTCTTACGTTGACGTCAAAGCTGACAAGGGTGTCATTCCGCATTGCGCACGCGATAGCCTTTTTGTGGGCGTATTTGACTGGCGACTCAATCAAGTCAACCGAGCAAAAGTGCAAGATATCGCCCTTGTCGAACATTGATTGGTCGACTTCGTTTTCTGTCAACAGCATATCAATCGACGGGTCGCGATAGAAAGAAAAAGTTCTGTCGCCGCTCTTGTCGAGCGTGACAAACGCAAGCCCAGTTTTCGCCTCGTCCGAGCGAATTACAAAACGCGTGTCAATGTTGCAAGCGCGCATTTTTTCGACAAGAAAGTCAGCGAAAATATCCTTGCCGACCTTGCCGAGATAGCAAGCCTCGCCACCAAGTTTCGCCACGCACGCGCAGACATTCGCAGGCGCGCCGCCCGCTTTTGCGCAATAAGAAAGTTCCTCGCCGTTTGGGAGAAAATCAATAAGGCATTCGCCAATGCAAATCAATTTGGACATAGTCACCTCAATCGTCAAACTTATACATTTGATAAATAAATATTATTAATAATATAAGCATATCACAAAAAATAAAATTATGGAACATTTCTTAATAAAAAAACAAAACAAATTGTTAATGTTGCAAGAATGAAGCATTGCAATCGCTAGCAAAAATAAAATAAAGTGTTGCCTTTGTGAAAAATAAGTTTTGCAAACGCCGACAAAAATAAAATAAAATTGTTGCTTTTGAGAAAATTGCGTCTTGCAATCGCTAGCAAAAACAAAATAAATGTGCTAAAATTATATTAAATGAACGAAAGAAAGGTCGCCGCGAGTGAGCGCGACAAAATGATTGATTGACAATCAAAAATACAAGGGTGGGTAATTATGAACGACAAAGGTTTCGACAGTGTAAAGTATCTTGCAATGCAATCGCAGAAAATCGACGAGAGAATCAAACAGTTTGGCGGAAAGCTCTATTTGGAGTTTGGCGGCAAGTTGTTCGACGACTTCCACGCGTCGCGCGTTTTGCCTGGGTTTGAGCCTGACAACAAGCTCATTCTTTTGCAAGAACTCAAGGACAAAGCGGAAATTGTAATCGTAATCAGCGCGCTCGACATCGCGAAAAACAAGTTGCGCGCCGACCTTGGCATAACTTATGACGCGGACGTTTTGAGATTGATTGAGATATTCCGCCAAAAGGGCCTGTATGTTGGCAGTATTGTTTTGTCGCAATTTTGCGACGACAACGCGTCGGCGATAACTTTCCAACAAAAGGTAGAAAAGCTCGGCATCAAAGTTTATCACCATTACTATATCAAGGGCTATCCGAGCAACATTCCATATATCGTCAGCGACGACGGTTATGGCAAAAACGAATATATCGAGACGACTCGTCAACTTGTCGTTGTCACCGCGCCAGGGCCGGGCAGTGGCAAAATGGCGACCTGCTTGTCTCAACTTTATCACGATTACAAACGCGGAATCAAGGCGGGCTACGCCAAGTATGAGACTTTTCCGATATGGAACATTCCGCTCAATCACCCTGTCAACATTGCTTATGAGGCGGCGACCGCCGATCTCAACGATTCGAATATGATTGACCCGTGGCACTTGTCGGCTTACAACGAGGTCGCGGTAAATTACAATCGCGATATCGAAATTTTCCCCGTGCTCAACACGCTTTTTGAGAAACTTATGGGCAAGTCGCCTTACAAATCGCCGACCGATATGGGCGTAAATATGGCTGGCTATGCAATTTGTGACGACGCAATTTGTTGCCAAGCGTCCAAACAAGAAGTTATCAGGCGATATTACAAGGCTCTCGTCGCCGAGCGTCAAGGCAACGGCACAATGGAAGAAGTCGAAAAGATATCCTTGCTTATGGAGCGGTTGAATATCTCGGTCAAAGATAGAAAAATATCAACTTTCGCCAAAGAACTCTCTGAGAAAAAAGGCGCGCCAGTGGCGGTGATTGAGTTGTGCGACGGTCAAATTATCTCGGGCAAAACAACCGACTTGCTCGGTTGCGCGTCATCAATGTTGCTCAATGTGCTCAAGCACCTCGCGCATATCGACGACGATATCAATCTCATATCTCCGCTCGCGATAGAACCTATTCAAAAGCTCAAAACGCAAGTGTTCGGCAACGCAAACCCACGCTTGCACACTGACGAAGTGCTGATTGCGCTCTCGATTACTGCGGCGACGTCCGACGTGGCGAACAAAGCGCTCAAGCAAATCAAAAAGTTGCACGGCTGTGAAGTGCATACGACGGTTATTTTGTCGCCTGTCGACGAGACTGTTTTCCGCAAGCTTGGAATAAACCTTACAAGCGAGCCAGTTTACGCGCCAAAAGTAATCACGGATATCAATTCTTACAATGGCATTGATTGACAGTCGGGCATAAGTTGATAAAATATAACATATTATTGCGCGAGACAAAGAAATTTTTGAATAAGCTTGAAATTGTGTAAAAGATAAGATATAATAAAAGAAACTCGTAGAAAATAAAACTGTGGATAAATGTTGCAACTCGCAATGAATGTTGCAACTTTGGAAGGAGAAAATTATGAACGAAAAAAACAAACTTTACGCTTATTGTATGTCGCTTGTCAAAGACATAAACGGCGCAATCAACAATGAGAAAATGCGCGCGCTCAAAAAGAAGCTTATCGTCGGCAGCTGCGTTGTGGCTGTCGTGGCTGGCTTGATGATTATCGTGGGCATTGTTGGGCTTGCGAGCACTGGCGCAATCGCATTCTATGCGCTCGACGTGGTGGGAGTTTTGTTGCTCGCGCCAAGTCTTTTTGTTTTTCGAGTTGGCTTTGCGCTTGTTGTCGGCGGAGTTGGAGCGAAATTTGTGGATAAGTCACAAAAGTGTCCAAAGTGCGGCGACATAATCGACGAGGGCGAAGAATTTTGCAACAAATGCGGCGAACCGCTTTTGATTAAAAAGAAATGTCCTGTTTGCAAGGCAGAGAACGAATTCGCCGACAACTTTTGCAAAAAGTGCGGGGCAAAGTTGGAAGATTAAACTTTCCGACAAAAAAGCCAAAAGGAAAGTTGACGAAAGAAAAATTCGATGTCGCTCGTCGCAAAAAGCGCGTGGGCGAAGTTGGACTATTGAAAGTTTTTAATAATCAATTTGGCAAAACTTTACAAAAGTTAGGGTTTTTTTGGTAAAAATGACGAAATACACTCGTTAAAATTTTAACAGCGCAAAAAAAGCAATTAAAGTCTTGACATAGCATTCAAAAGTGTATTATTATAATTATATCAATAAAATGATAGGTAAGGAGAATTTATGAACACAAAAAAGAAAGTTTTCACTCTTATGGTGGTTGTTGCGCTTTTGGTCGCGACTTTCTCTATAATGATGGTTGGCTGCAAAAAGGTCAAATTGGGCGGTGTTAACGAGATCGCGGTCGGCGTTGACATGGGCGAATTGTACTTTGTAGGCAAAAACGGCACTGTTGACTTGTCAAAAGTTTTTGGCAAAGAGAAATGCAAAATTACATCTGGCGACAGCGCAAGCATTGACGGCAACACTTTGACAGTGAACGGCACAACTCCATTCGAGATGACTGTTGGCAGAGATTCGAAAAAAGTTACTGTTGTTGCTGACGGCTACAACGTTTCTACTTATGACGACTTCCGCGCGAAAGTTGACGCAGGACAAGTTGCGGTTGTGCAAGCTACAGAATTTGCTATGACAGCAGAAAAAGGCACTATCAATGTTAAGAATTCTATCTATGGCAACGGCGTAAGCATTGACGGAACGGCAGTTGCGAAAGCTTCTGGCGACAAAGGCTGGAAGACAGCTGGCAGCAACGTTATGTCAGTAAATGTTACAAAACAACTTACTATCAGAGACGTTCACGCTTTTGGAATCAAGACTGACCCAGCATTGTCAGTAAAACAATACAACAACGTTGGTTCTGCTTTGGCTATCTCTGGCGACGAAAACGGCGGCAAATCAAACGTTGACGTTATCCACTGCGTGCTCGAAAACGGACACAAAGTTTTCCACATCAACAACTCAAACGTTAATATGACAGGTTGCATCGTAAGAAACGCTTCTGATACAACTGTTTCTATCGGCACATTTGACAACAAAAAATCAACTGTCAACATGACCAACAACGTTATCGCAAACTCTTTGACAGCTGGTGTTGTAATTTATGACTATTCTGTTACTGGACCAAGCGAAAAAACTTGGAACGAAATCAATATCAAAGGCTTCCTTGACATCTACAACTGGAGAAGCGCAAAGGGTCTTTCATTCTTGCCTGACACAGAACTTGGCGGAAGCACATTCCTTGTAAATACTATCAACGAATTCGTAGGAAGCGATATCTCTCCAGAAAGCAAATATCCAGAGCTTAAGGCAGTCGCAAAAGACGGCAATCAATATTTGCACATGGGCATATTCAAAATTTGTACAGCAAAATTTGATAAAAACCACTCTGTTGTAAACTACGCAGACGCGAATATCGGATATGCTATGCAAGACTTACCAATGCCGGGCATTGCAAGCATGGTCGCTATGAAACAAGCAGTTGTTTATGGCTACTTTGGAAACAATTCTGGCGCTGTTACTACCGAATCAGAGATTAACGATAAGACAATCACAAAAATCTATCAAGAATTGAGAGACGGCAGAACCGCTTAATCAGCAAAAAAAGTTGAAAAGCTTTGTTGGTCGTCCGCGCAAGCGGACGACCTTTTTTTGAGAGAAAATGGAACAAAAAGATAACAAGAATAAAAGAAAGAAAAAGAGTAAGACAAACAAATAAGAGAAAGCAATAAAGACTTTACAAATACTAAACAAAAAACCAGACAAAGAAAGAGACAAAGAAAGAG
>JAVXBP010000059.1:0-8285 GCA_036659935.1 Clostridia bacterium | reverse complement strand
ACGGAACTCCATTTTGTATTAATAATATTCGCAATTTTATAAAACATTTGGGCGCGAAAACGAGATGAAGAATGAGAAAAACCGATATTATTCGCTAGTTTTAATTTGATAAGAATTTGAGCGTGAAATAGAAAAATATCCATTGGAACACTGCAATCTTCCGACAGAAAACTGTTATGTTTCAATGGATATCAAAAAAACTTTCTTGAATGAGCGGAAAATGTCAATCTTCCGATGTAGTACCGACAAAACTGATACGCAGTGAAGTTTTCGATTGGTCGGTAAAGGTATCCCTACACGCCGACGACAAATAAGGCTTCTCGACACAGTTCTTCGCTCGCCAGCGCGCTCAAATTAGCCTTTGGTGCTATAGTTTGGAGCTTCCTTTGTAATATTTATATCATGCGGGTGGCTTTCAATCAACGCGGCGTTGGTGATTTTGACAAATTCCGCATTGTGGCGAAGGGTTTCGATATCTTTCATTCCGCAATAGCCCATGCCGGAACGGAGACCGCCCATAAGTTGGAAAATTACGTCAGAGAGAGCGCCACGGAAAGGCACGCGACCTTCGACGCCTTCTGGCACGAGTTTCTTGGCGTTGGCTTGGAAATATCTGTCTTTGCTGCCTGCAGCCATGGCTGAGAGCGAGCCCATTCCACGATAAACCTTGTAGCTTCTGCCTTGGAATATCTCAATGTCGCCAGGAGTTTCTTCTGTGCCGGCGAAAAGACTGCCGAGCATAACCGCGCTTGCGCCAGCTCCGAGAGCTTTGACAATGTCGCCAGAATATTTGATTCCGCCGTCGGCGATAATACGCTTGCCGAGTTTGTCAGCGGCTTCTGCGCAATCAACGATTGCGGTGACTTGTGGCACGCCGATGCCCGCGATAATTCTTGTGGTACAAATTGAGCCAGGTCCAATTCCTACTTTGACAACGTCAGCGCCGTTGTTGATAAGGTCAGTCGTTGCGCTCGCGGTGGCAACGTTGCCGACGATGAGCGGAAGACTTGGATATTTTGCTTTGACTTTTGCGACGGTGTCCAAGACGCCTTTTGAGTGTCCGTGCGCGGTGTCGATTGTGACAACGTCAACCTTTGAGTCAACAAGCGCCTCAACTCTTTCCATAATGTCGCCCGTCACGCCCACAGCCGCGCCAACAAGCAACCTGCCGTTGCTGTCTTTTGCGCTGTTGGGATATTTGATAGCCTTTTCGATATCTTTGATTGTGATAAGACCTCTGAGATTGTAATCAACGTCAACAAGTGGCAATTTTTCTATTCTATGCTTGCCGAGAATTTGTTGGGCTTCTTGCAAAGTCGTGCCGATTGGCGCGGTGACAAGTTTGTCTTTGGTCATACAATCGCCAATTTTTTGAGACATATCCGTCTCGAAACGCAAGTCTCTGTTTGTAATAATTCCTACAAGCTTTGTGCCAACGGTTATTGGTACGCCGCTTATTTTGAATCTGCGCATAAGATTGTTGGCATCTTCCAAGGTGTGTTCTGGGCTGAGTGAAAACGGGTTGATAATAACGCCATTTTCGCTTCTTTTTACCTTGTCAACGTTGTCGGCTTGTTGCTCGATTGACATATTCTTGTGGATCATTCCGATCCCGCCCTCTCTCGCCATCGCGATAGCAAGTTGGAATTCTGTCACCGTGTCCATTGACGCGGACAAAAGCGGAATGTTCAATTGAATGCCTTCGCAAAGCTTTGTTGATAAGTCAACTTGATAAGGAAGAACCTCCGAATATTGTGGTATGAGCAGAACGTCGTCAAAGGTCAAACCTTCTTTCAAAATTTTTGCCATAAGAAAATCTCCTTTTGCACTTTTTACTATTCTATATGAATTGCTCTCAAAATGTCAATTATAATCACTCGATAAATAATATTTTTTTGTTATGAAAACAAATTTTCGAAGAATTTCACTCAAATTTTACACAAACGACTTGAATTATTAAAAAAAGTATGATAATATTAAAGTTATATTAATCTTAAATATGATATGGAGAAAACAAATGCTCGAAAACATAAAAGACATTGTAGCACAAATGACATTGGAAGAAAAAGCCGTTCTTTGCTCTGGCAGAGACTTTTGGACGACAAAGCCAAACGCGCGATTGAACATTCCAAGCATTGCCGTTTCTGACGGACCTCACGGACTGAGAAAAGAAAACGAACTCGACAACAGCGTCGGAATGAAAGAATCATTCCCAGCGACTTCTTTTCCACCCGCTGTCAACCTTGCAAGCACTTGGAACCCAAGCCTTGCTTACGCGATGGGCGAGGCGCTCGCCGACCAATGCAAAGAAAAGCAAGTGAGCGTTATTCTTGGACCTGGCACAAATATCAAGCGTTCGCCTTTGTGCGGCCGCAACTTTGAATATCTTTCTGAGGACCCTTTCCTTGCGGGCAAAATGTGCAATCAATATATACACGGCGTGCAAGACAACAACGTTGGCACTTCTTTGAAACACTTTTGCGCAAACAACCAAGAAAAATTGCGTATGCGTATCAACGCAGTTGTTGACGAAAGAACGCTGAGAGAAATTTATTTGCCTGCTTTCGAAGAGGCTGTCAAGGCGCAACCTGCAAGCGTGATGTGCGCTTACAACCGCTTGAATGGCGTTTATTTGTCTGACAGCAAGAGACTTTTGACTGACATTCTCCGCACCGAGTGGGGCTTTGAAGGCGTCGTCGTGAGCGATTGGAACGCTACAAATGACCGCGTCGAAGGCGTGCGCGCTGGCATGGATCTCGAGATGCCATCGAGTGGCGGAGCAAATGACAAACTTATTATCAAAGCCGTCGAAGAAGGTCAACTCAACGTGGCTGACCTCGACCGCGTTGTAGAGAGACTTTTGACTTTTGTAATAAAATATAATGACTTGCTAGAAGAAAACCACAAGGCCGATTACGAAAAGGCTCACGAGTTGGCTCGCTCAATCGCGCAGGAATCAATGGTTTTGCTCAAAAATAGCAATAATATTTTGCCACTCACTCAGGACGACGATTCTATCGCTGTTATTGGCGATTTGGCTAAAAATTTGCGTTATCAAGGTTCTGGAAGCTCAAGAATCAATCCTTATAAACTCGTAAGTTTTACTCAACACCTTGACAATGTCGGCGCAAAATATGACTTCGCGCCAGCTTACAACAAGACTGGCAACGAGATCAACAACGAGCTTTTCGCTCAAGCGTTGGAATGCGCAAAAACGCACAAAAAAGTTATTCTTTTTGTCGGCTTGACTGACGACTATGAGAGTGAAGGCTATGACCGCTCGCATTTGAACTTGCCAACGTCGCACGACGCGTTGATTGAACAAACTCTTGCAATCAACCCAAACACCGTGGTTGTTTTGTTGGGTGGCTCACCTGTCGCAATGCCTTGGCTCGACAAGGTTTCTGCCCTGCTCAACGCTTATCTCCCGGGCGAAGCCGGCGGAGAGGCGCTCTATGACGTGCTTTTTGGTCAGGTCAACCCGTCAGGCAAACTCGCAGAGACTTATCCACTCGCGCTCGACGATTTTGTCGGCTCTCAATATTATCCTATGGGGCCAAAGACTGTCGAATATCGCGAAGGAATTTTTGTCGGCTATCGCTATTATGACACTGCAAACAAAAAGGTTCTTTTCCCGTTTGGCTATGGCTTGTCTTATACAAAATTCGAATATTCCAACTTGCATGTTGTCGGAATGAATGTCTCTTTCGACGTCACCAACATAGGAAAAATGGACGGCGCGGAAATTTCTCAGGTCTATATCCACGACTGCGAACCAAAAGTTTTCAAAGCGAACAAGGAACTCAAGGGCTTTGCAAAAACATTCTTGAAGGTCGGCGAAAAAAAGACTGTCACAATTCAACTCGACCAGAGAAGTTTTTCTTTCTATAACACTGCAATTGCTGATTGGTCGGCGACAAGCGGCAAATATGATATTTGTGTCGGCGCAAGCGTCGAAGATATCAGATTGAAAGCTTGTATCAATATAACTTTTGGCAACCAACCTACCTCAATTCCTGATTACAAAGCGATTTGCCCAGTCTATTATGATTTGGCGAATGCAAAAGATATCCCAACAAATGAGTTTGTGGCGATATATGGTCAAGAATTGCCGTCCAACGAAAAAAGCAAACGCGGCGAATTTGACCGCAACACCACCATTGGCGAGTTGGGCTGCTGCTTGGTCGGCAAAATTATCATCGCGGTCGCGCCTGCAATTATCAAAAGTCAAGTGCCAAACGCTGACATAACCACCCTTTTGATGATGAAACTCGGCATGGAAGAAATGCCTTTGCGCGGTTTGAACGGCATAACTCAAGGCATTCTTGTGGCGCGCTTTATTGACGGAATGGCTCTGTGGGGCAACAAACACCGTATGCGTGGTTTTGGCAAAATGTTCGTTGGCATTTTCGAATCACTCGGCAACATAATTCGCAAAGACAGAGACTTCAAAGCAAAAAACAAAGCGGATAAGCTCGCAAAAGCAAAAGCCGACGCGGAAGCGAAAGTCGAGACAAAAGCAGAAATACCAGTCAAAGTAGAAGTCGAGACAAAAGCGGAAACACCAGTCAAAGTAGAAGTCGAGACAAAAGCGGAAACACCAGTCAAAGCGAAAGCGGAAACTGAAAACAAAGAAGCGACAAAATAGTCGAATTCGACATACCTATCGACCATTTTACAAAATGTAATACAAAAACAGCCGCCCGACAACAAGTCAAACGGCTGTTTTATTTTGCTTTTTTTACAACTTTTTTATCACAAGTCTATCAAAGTTTTGAGATTTTTTGATTCAAAATATCGCCGTTGGTGAGATTGAGCAACACCGACCAATAGTCGTCCTTGTCCGCGATAAATGACACATACCAGAAGTATTCGTTTTGAGCGCCAGCGTCATTGCAAACAAGCTTTGCATAGACTTCGCGATTAAAGTTCTTTTCGCCAAGCGCGCTGTCAATTTTTGTTTGGAAACAAGTGTAAGCAATATTGAGCGCCTTGTCGAACGCGATTGCGTTTTCCAGAATGTCCGACATGACAAGTTTGTCTGTCTTTGCGCCATAAGTTATGTCGATTTCTTTTATCTTGCCAATGTTTTCCAGTCCTTCAAGTTCCTTGCAAAAATTTACGCCGAGTTTGTCCTTGACAAACGCCCCTTCTATTTGTCCGTTTTCGCCAATTAAAACAAATTTATATTCGTTTTTGAGATAACTTGCGTTCAAAGGAGTCAGCGACAATTTTGTTCTGCTCACTTGTTTGCCGACTTTTCCGTCCGCGATAAAAACCTCTTCCTCTGTCATTTGAGTAAGGTTTATTTGGAAATTTGCATTGCCACCTACGCATAATTTTGATTGTTTTGAACTGACCAATTCATTGACTTTTTCCAAGTTTGTCAACTTCGGTTGGCAACCGCAAAACATAAAAATAGCGACAAAAAGCGCGCATACTGCAACTGTTGTTAGGCTTTTTCTTTTCATATTCCCTCCGTTTCTATATTAGAAGATATGAAAGGTTTGACAGCTTTATGACAACAAGATTTGTATCGCGCGCGTAATTATTTTTCTACTTTTGGGCAGTATTTGTTTTCTTTTGCAAGCTTTTTCGACAACAAAATTTTCCCAACAAAGATAATTCTACTTTTGCTTTATTTGTTATGTTTATTTTCTTTTGCATGCTTTTTCGACAGCTATATTTGCATTGCAACTTTTTTTTCTTGTTTTATTTGAAATATTTGTTTTCTATCGCGGTAATTTTCCCTACGCGATTGATATGTCGTCCACCCTCGAATGGCGTGTCCAACCACTTTTCCAACATTTTTTTCGCAAGCTCAGCGGTGACAATTCTTCCGCCAAAAGATATGATATTTGCATCATTGTGTTGCGCGCACATTTGCGCGGTAAATTCGTCGTGGCAAACTGCGCATCTTATGCCCTTGACTTTGTTGGCAGCAATCGAGATTCCAATGCCCGTTCCGCACATAAGAACGCCCTTGTCGCACTTGTGTTCTGAGACTTGTTCCGCCACTGCAAGCGCAAGATCAGGATAATCAACGGAATTTGTATCGAAACAACCGCAATCAATTATTTCAATATTTCTTTCTTTGAGAGTTTGTACAATCGTTTCTTTGAGTACGATTCCGCCGTGGTCACAGCCTATTGCAATTTTCATTTTTCTACCAACCTTTTTATTTTGTATTTTTCTTTGTTTACTTTAATAATTTGTTCTATTACTTTTTGTCGCTGTCGCTTTTTTCGTCATTGTTTTTGTTGACGACATTATCAATAATTTTGTCAATCATCTTGTCAATTTGAACGGCGGTCGCGCGATAAACTTCGAGACTTCGTCCATAAGGGTCGGCGATTTCTTCACCGATAAATTCGCTCGCGCACGCTACTTTTGCTCGCGCGTCAGGAAAATAATAATCAACAATTTGCGCGTGATTTTGTGTCATTGTGACAATAAGTTCGCTTTCGTCAACCAATTTGCGCGTCAAAGGTTGCGACGTGTGAGAAAAAAGAATTTCTCTCTCGTCCAAGATTTGTTGGCTGTTGACCGCGACTGGCGAACCATATCCGCATTCTAGCCCTGCGCTTGCGACCTCGATGTCCTCTTTGCCGAGTTTGGCAAGTTTGTCTTGCAAAATTCCTTCCGCCATAGGCGAACGACAAGTGTTGCCCGTGCAAACAAATGTAATTTTCACAATTTCTTCCCCCCTGCGGCTTTGATAACGCGGTTCATCACCGACGCATAGACTCCGCTTGCGCCAAAGTCTTGACAAATGATGAGGTCTGACAATTTTTCTCCGCTGTGCATCGCGCAATAAATGTTTCTCGCGACTTCTTCGCCATTTTTGCCGACGACAATTGACCTGCGCCCAGCCAGCTTGTCCAACCACTCTTGTTTGCAAATAATTATTGGGTTTTTGCCAGCCGACTTTTGCAAGTCAAATTCTTCGACGCACTTTTCCAAGCTTGTCGCGACGACCATATCGCACGACGGCGCGTAATGTTTATATTTCATACCGGGCGCTTTTGCGACCACAACTTCGCCCTTGAAAGTTTGCACGCTGTCAAGCACGCTTGCGAGCATTTCCACCGTAATCGCGCCCGGGCGCAACACTGTCGGAATGTCAGTTGACATATCAATAATGGTAGACTCAATGCCCACTTGGCACGCTCCGCCGTCGATTATCAAAGGCACAATGCCTTGCATATCTTCAAAAACATCCTGCGCCGTTGTCGGGCTGATGTGCATTGATTTGTTGGCGCTTGGCGCTGCGATTGGCGTCTTGCATTCCGCGATAAATTTGCGCGCGTCCTCGTGCGACGGCATTCTTATCCCCACCGTCTCGAGCCCCGCGGTAACGCTGTAAGGTATCGAGTTCGCCTTTGGCAAAATGACAGTGATTGGGCCTGGCATGAATGCGTCAATCACCTTTTGCGCCTGCTCGGTCACCACCGCGACTATGTCGGCGATTTGGCTTTTGTCGCATATGTGCACGATAAGCGGATTGTCGCTCGGACGACCTTTCGCCAAGAATATTTTTTTGACAGCCTCGGCGTCAAATGCGTTTGCGCCAAGTCCATATACTGTTTCCGTCGGGAAAACAACCACTTCGCCAGCGTTTATCAACTTTGCGCCAGCCTCAAAAGCTTGTTGTCCACTCATTATTTTTGTTTCCATATATCTCCAAATTACTTTTTCAAATTCATCGCAAAGCCTTTTTCTTTCTCAATCTTTGTGGCAAAAATAGAAAAAGTCAGCTCAAAATACGCCTATTGCTCCGCTCAAGAACCTGCGCGCCAGCGATTTTGTCATATATATAATAACTCTTCAACGGAATTTATGCAACAATTTTACGCTTTATTTGCGGTTGGTCACGCAAAATTAGTTTTTTAGTTTTTTCGACATTAGTTTTTTAGTTTTTTCGACAACTGTTTTTGATGGAAAAGTTTGGCTATTTTACGATTGGTTTCGCTTTATTATGCAAAATTCGTTCTCTTGTGTTTTGCAATTTTTCAAATTGAATGGCTTGGCTTTTTTACGATTTATGTGCGATTGATTGCGCAAAGTTTTTTGAGTTTTTCCCTGTCCTTTTGAGTAGATGTATTTCACAAATTTGTGAGAATTTTTCTTTCCATTTTTGCGCGAATAAACTATCTTTTGAATTTTGTGTTTTAAATTGCCCTATATTTCGACAAATTTGTATATCTTTGGGTATAACACTTTACTTTTTTTTATATATTTGTTAAACTATTATTATATTAATGGAGAGGTGTATATCATGCCAA
>JAVXBP010000058.1:8313-9113 GCA_036659935.1 Clostridia bacterium | reverse complement strand
GAAGTAATTAAAAAACACGCAAGAAGTAATTAAAAAACACGCAAGAAGTAATTAAAAAACACGCAAGAAGTAATTAAAAAACACACAAAAAGATTGTAAAACAACGCTGACAAATGGAGAAATTATGCCACAAGATTTGACAAAAGAAATATTAATCGCTATCAAGTCGGACAACGCGGAGGCTTTTGGGGGGTATGTGTCCGCCAAAGAAAACCTCTCTATTTGTTATGGAAAATTCCCTATTTTGTCGCTTTGTTATCTTTTTGGCAGCAAAAAAATTATCAAATTATACGAAAACGAATTGTTGAATATCACAAAATATTCAAAGAAAGACGACGACTTTGGCTTGTATTGCGCATTCCGCAAAAAGGCGAAAAAGTCCTTGCGATTGTATTTGGCAGCCGACAAAATTGTCTCGCCACTCGAGATGCTCGCCTTGCTTGGAGAAGAAAGTTATCTCGCAAAAGTTTATCCGCGCGCGTCAAAAAGTCAGGCGATTATGGATAATCTCAATCGAATTTTTGCGATAAATTACAACAAAAATATCGACCAAAAAGCAAACGCGGTGGCAATTCCACGCTCGCCGTTAAGCAACCAAAAAAGGCTTTTATTTATCATAGTAGTGGTGTTTTGCTGTTTGGCGCTGGCATTTTCTTCTGTGACTTGGGCTGTCGCGCAAAGCAATTTTGGCGGTGGCGGAGTTGGCGAAAAGTTTGCCGTCAAAATCAAGTCGGAAGAACAATTGAGAATGGCTTTTGCAAAAGGAAAAGATAATTTTGTGTTCGAATGCGACCTTGAAC
>JAVXBP010000058.1:0-8303 GCA_036659935.1 Clostridia bacterium | reverse complement strand
GAAGGCGCAAGACTTCGGCGGGTCACTCAACGGCGGTGGGCATACGCTGAAAGTCAATGGAAAAATTGCCGACAGTTTCGTCAAGAAAAATAGCGGAACTATCAAAAATATCAATTTTGACTTTGGCGCGCAAAACGAAAGCGTCTCGAGCGACAAGTCTTATATCGCGGTCGAAAACGCGGGCAAAATAGAAAATGTTACGCTCAAACTCTCTGGGGAATTGCAAGACAAAAGCCCACAAGAAGAATTGTTTGTGAGTGGGTTTGTCTTGGACAATAACGGAAGTATCAACGCGTGCGCGGCAGATATCAATATAAATATGGTTGGCGACGGAGTTGGCAACGCTTATCTTGGCGCGTTTGCCGCGAGAAATGGCGGAAATATCACCGATTGCGTGATAAACGCTGGCTCGAAATTGACGACGGATACTGTTGACTTGGCAGGAATTGTGGTGACAAATCTCGCGAAAGGCGCTGTCAAAGGTTGCGTAAACAATGCGGATATCACTCAATCGACAAACAACGCTGGGTGGTCGCCGAACACGAGCGGAATTGTACTTTCCAACCTTGGCGCTGTCGAAAATTGTGTAAACAACGGCAATATCGTTTGCTCGTCTAGCGTTTTGGTCGGCAAGGATAAGGACGAGCGCGCGACTGTTTTTGCGGGCGGAATTGTTTGTGTAAACGGCGGAAGCGTCAAAAAATGCAAAAATGTCGGCAGTGTGACGGCAAATTCGCAAGACTTGACCATTTATCTCGGCGGAATTGTCGCGGTGAATGGCGATGCAAAAGCTGTGATTGACAGTTGCGGTTCTTGGGGCAAACTTACGCTCAACTCGAATGAGCCGCTTGAGCGCGAAGAAGGCAAGGGCGTCTATGACCACTTTGTTTTTGCTGGCGGTGTGGCGGCGATGTCGAATGGTGATATCAAAAACTGTTTTTCGGTTGCGGAATGGCAAACCACTGTCAAAGACCTTGTTTTTGTCGGCGGAATTCTTGGCGAAGTTGACACCACGAGCGGAAACGCAAAGTCGCTTAACAATGTTTTTCTGGACAGAAACGGCATAAAATATGGAGTGTCAACGGCGCTGTATGTGAATATTTTGGGCTTGAAAAGTTTGGTATTGTATAGCGACGAAAACTTTAGTATTCTTGGAACAAAATTTTCGTCGAATTGCGAAAAAGTCTATACGCTCGACCAAATGAAACTAAAGGAGGTTTTTTGGGAATGAAGAAACCTGTTTTTTGGCTAATTCTTGTGATTGCGGCGGTTGTCGTGGCGCTTTTTGACGTCGCGAGCGTTATTGTAATCGCCGTGCAACTCATTGGCGCGAGCAAGGGCGCGTGGCTGATAAATGCAAACTTGTGGGCGCTGTTTGTCGCTGTGACAATCGCAAATGTTGCGCTCGTTGTCGCATTTGTGACTTATGTCGTGGCAAGAAAAGAATAAAACAAGAAAAAATATTAAAAAAACGAGAAAAAATTGATTATGACAAAATAAATTGTAGCAAAAAAATGAAAAAATAAAATGTAACAAAATAAAATTCAAAAAATTAATATTAAAAACAAATAATATAGTGTAACGAAACAAATTGTAAAAAATTAGAATTTGAAAAAAATAGTATTAAAAACAAAATATCAAAATGTAACGAAACAAATTGAATTGTCAAGAAATATCTCCCAAAGCTTGTTTATTGCAGAAAATATCCTTGTTGAGTGGCAAAAATATACAAAAAAAATTAAGCTTGCGGAATATAGAAAAATTCTTGAAAAATGTCAAAGATTTTGTTTGACTTTTGGCAAAAAATGTTATAAACTGTATTTCGCAAGTCGGTAGTGCGGACATGGCGGAATTGGCAGACGCGTACGCTTGAGGTGCGTATGAGCAATCATTCGAGTTCAAGTCTCGATGCCCGCACCAACTTGGAAAATGCGAACTCTTTGTGGGGTTCGTATTTTTTTTGGAAAAAAAATTCCTATTGACAATCTATCTATATAGTTATATAATATTATTATAAATACAATATGTATAGTAGTAAGTTGCGCGCTCGAAAAAGATGTCAAAGTCGCATATATAAAAGCCGCGCGAAAACAAACAAAAAACAAATAACAAGAAACAAAAAGAAGCAAAGCAAGAAGCAAAACAAGAAACAAAAAGAAGCAAAACAAGAAAAAAACAAAAAACAAAAAGAAACAAAAACAAACAAAAAGAAACAAAACAAAAATTGAAACTCAAACAACAAACTCAATTAACATACTAAAAAAGGAAATAAAAAAAGACATTAAAACTCAAAAAAACAAAACTGCAAATGCAAGAAATTTTTTCTAGGAGGGGGAAATATGAAAAAACTATCGAAAAGTTTGATAATTATGCTTATTATGATTATGGCGCTGGCAACACTTTTTGTGGCGTGCGCGCCGAAAGAAACCGTCGAATATAATGTGTCTTTCGACGTCGACGGCGTTGTTACGGCAACAATGAAAACAGGTGGCAACGGCTCGTTGTTGTCAACTCCAACCGAACCAACCAAGGAAGGTTTTGTCTTTGGCGGTTGGTATTTGGACAAAGACACTTGGGCGCAACCTGTGACTTTCGAAAGCGTCAAAAACAAGCCGCTCAAAGCCGACATAAAAGTTTTTGCAAAATGGAATATCCCAGAGCGAACAGTTTTTAATGTCAAATTCGACCTTGCGGGCGGGCAAACTGACAAAGATTTTGAGCAGTTTTTGAACTATACTCGTGTGAAAAATGACACGCTCATCGTCCCTACGCCAGTGTGGAGAGAGGGCTTTGTGTTCAAGGGGTGGTCGCCTGAGTTGGTCCATATTGTCACCGCCGATGTGACTTATACCGCAGTGTGGGAAGTCGCAAAATGCAAATATTCTTTCTGGGACGGTGTCGGTGGCATTTTGAAAGAAGAAACAATAAACTATGGCGAAAAAATTGTTCCGCCAACAGTCACGCCGACGAGAGCGCCTGACATGCAATTCACTTACACTTTTAGTCATTGGGACAAGGTCGTGCCAGAAAAAATAACGGAAGATATACATTTTTTTGCGAGATTTGAGACAACTGTCAACAAGTATACGATTACTTTTTTAATTGGAAAAGATATTAGGCGCTCGAAAAATGTTCCAAAAAGGCGCAAAAAGTTTTGTCAATTGGAAAAGTTATAATGCTCGACAAATGTTCCAAAAAGTGCGCAAAAAGTTTTGTCGATTGGAAAAGTTATAGAGCGCGACAATTATGCCAAAAATAACCAAAAACTTTTGTCAATATTATTTGTAAAAAAGAATTTTACTCGCAACTTTGAATAAGATAGTTGTGAGGGAAATATGTGGCAAACAAGATTGACAATGACAAATGACAACCAACAAGACGTCGAATATATCGAAAAAAGATTGCAAAGCGGACAAAATTTGACTTTTGCAAAAACTTATACAAAAAACAATGTTATTTTCTCTGTCGCGTGCGCGGAAAACCTTGAGAAGAACGCAAAAAAAGTCATCGAAAACATTGCGCGCGATATGATTCTTGTGTTCTATAAGTTGAGATATATTTTGCATTTTCTCAATATCTCGAAAGATATGAACAGCGATATGTGCATTTTTATTTCCGCGCTGCTTTTCTTTGATTTTGAGAGTGAAAAGGACGACCTCGGCGTTATCCTTGCGAATATGCAAGAGTATAGCTTGGACGGCTTGTACTATTTTGGAATCAAAGATATCAAGCAAAATTGGGCGGAAGAATGCGCGATGGCGCAAGATTTGCTTTCCAGTGACTTTGAACGCAAAGATTTGCTCAATATATCGCAGTTTTTGCAATCGGCGCGCTCGAAAAAAGCGAGTTTGTTCCTTGCTGATTGTGACGAAATGCTTATCACAAACGCCACGAAAGGGGGCATTATTGAGATAAAACAGCTTTTCAACAACCGTCTCAACAATCTTATCGGGGCGGTGATAGAAAATTCCGCGGCGGAAATTATTATGGAACGCGCCAATGCAAAAAAAGATATCGTCGATGTGTTGAGAAGTTTTGTAAAGGTAAAATTGTTGTAATTTTAAAACAAAAAAGACAATTTGAAAAAGTAGATAATGCAAAAAAACGAGACAATCAAAAAGCTCGACAACGCAAAAAAAAGTTGATAATCAAAAAAGTTGACAATGAAAAAGTTTAACAAAGTGAAAAAAACAAGATAATAAAAAACGCTCGTCATTTTGAAAATACGCAACGAATTAAACAAAAAAGAGACAATTAAAAAAAATAAGTCGCAAAAACCTTGACATATATCGTTTTTGGGTTTAAAATAAATTTGTAATATGCGAGTAGATTAACAATCTGCGCGATAGGACAAGCAATTGTGGAGATGTGTCACAGAGAACGCCCGTTGGTGAGAGGGCGCACAACAGCCTTGATTGTACCACCTGTCGAAAAGCCGTTAGCTTGCGAAAAGCGTAATAAAGTGGCAATAGATTTCTATTGCAAATAAGGTGGAACCACGCAAATGCGTCCTTATATCCCAATCGGGGTGTAAGGTATTTTTTTTTAATAAAGATATAATATAAACAATAATCTTAAAAAAAGTAATGAGCTTGACAAATACAAAAATTGAGCTTTGTTGCAAACAAATATATAATATAAACAATAATCTATAACAAAAATTGAGCTATAAAAAGTAACGAGCTTGACACAAATACAAAAATTGAGCTTTGTTGCAAACAAATATATAATAAAACAATAATCTATTCAAACAATGAGCTTTGTGGAAAATAAGGAGAATAAATATGATAATTACATTGAAAGACGGCAGTAAAAAAGAGTATGCAAACGGCAGTTCTGCAATGGATATCGCAAAGGATATCTCAGAAGGTCTTGCGCGCGTCGCTCTCGGCGCGACTGTCAACGACAAAGTTGTCGAGATGAACTCAATCATCGACGAAGATTGCGAATTCAACGTCTTGACTTTCAAAGACGAACTCGGAAGAAAAATTTATCGCCACACTTGCGCGCATATTTTGGCGCAAGCTGTCAAAAGCGTTTTTCCAACGGTAAAACTTGCAATCGGGCCTGCTATTGACAATGGCTTTTATTATGATTTTGACTTCAAAACGCCAGTCAATTCTGAAATTTTGACAAAGATTGAAGGCGAAATGCAGAAAGTTATCAAGGCGAATTATTCGCTCAAAAGATTTGAGTTGCCACGCGACAAAGCCTTGGAAGTTATGACAAAATATGACGAGCCATACAAGCTCGAGCTTATCAACGACCTGCCAGTTGACGCGAAAATATCTTTCTATCAACAGGGCGATTTTGTCGATTTGTGCGCTGGACCGCACTTGCCGAACACGGGCATGATAAAGGCTTTTAAGCTCACGTCGCTGACGGGCGCTTATTGGAGAGGCAACGAAAACAACAAAATGCTCACAAGAATCTATGGCACTTGCTTTGACAAAAAAAGCGATATGACTGAATATTTGACCGCGCTCGAAGAAGCAAAATTGCGTGACCACAACAAGCTTGGGCGCGATATGGGCATCTTTATGACGGACGAAAATATCGGTCAGGGCTTGCCGTTGATGATGCCAAAAGGCGCAAAACTTATGCAAATTCTTACAAGATTTGTCGAGGACGAAGAAGAAAGACGCGGTTATTTGTTGACAAAAACTCCATTGATTGCAAAGTCGAATTTGTACAAAATATCGGGGCACTGGGACCACTATCGCGACGGAATGTTCGTTATTGGCGACGAGAAAAAGGACGACGAAATTTTTGCGTTGCGCCCAATGACTTGTCCGTTCCAATATACAATCTATAACAACGGGCTCAAGTCTTATCGCGATTTGCCGTTGAGATATGGCGAGACGTCAACGCTTTTCCGCAACGAAGCTAGCGGAGAAATGCACGGACTTATCAGAGTGAGACAATTTACGATCAGCGAAGGACACCTTATTGTCGCGCCGAATCAGCTCGAGGAAGAATTCAAGGGCGTCATTGACTTGATACATTATATGTTCAAATGCACGGGCATTGGCGACGACGTGACTTACAGATTTTCAAAGTGGGACCCAAAAGACACCGCGAAATATATCAACGACCCAGAAAAGTGGGAAGAAGCCGAAAGCGCTATGCGCAAAATTCTTGACCACCTTGGCATAAAATATAAAGAGGCTGTCGGGGAAGCCGCGTTCTATGGTCCAAAACTCGACATTCAAATAAAGAACGTTTACGGCAAGGAAGATACCCTTATCACAGTGCAAGTGGATATGTTCTTGGCGGAAAACTTCGATATGACTTATGTTGACGAAAATGGCGAAAGACGCCGTCCTTATATCATTCACAGGACGTCAATCGGCTGTTATGAGCGCACAATCGCGCTGCTTATCGAGAAATATGCGGGGGCGTTTCCGTTGTGGATGTCGCCAAATCAAGTCAAAGTGCTTTGTCTCACTGACAGAACAATCGACAAGTGCAAAGAGTATGTCGAAAAATTGCGCGCGGTCGGCATAAGAGCTGAGATCGACGCAAGAAGCGAGACTGTTGGCAAGAAAATTCGCGACGCGCAGTTGGAAAAAACACCGTATATGCTTATCATCGGCGACAAAGAAATTGACGAAAATGTTGTAGCAGTCAGACGCCGCGCGGAAGGCGACCTTGGAAAAATGACTTTTGCCGACTTCCAAAACAGAGTTCTCGAAGAAATTGCGAGCAAGAGACTTGACTAATTCAAGGCTTGGAAAACGCAAGCAAAGAAAAGTTGATTTGTTGCTTTGGAAAAATGAGCAAGAGAATTGACTAATTCAAGGCTTGGAAAACGCAAGCAAAAAAACTTATTCAAAAATAAAAAATAAAGTCTTGCAAAATGATTGACAATCAAAGAGATATCTAGTATCATATCAACTGTAAGTAAGCAGACTAGTTTCTCACCTGTCAACTTTTGTTCGACAGCGTTAATAAAATTTGATTTTATTATACGGGTGACTTTTCTGGTTATCCGTATATTTTTTGCCTTATGGCAGGGAGGACATATCTATAAAAGAGCTTTTAATCAACAACCAAATCAGAGAAAAAGAAGTCAGAGTCTTGGACGCAGCCAACGAACAATTGGGCATTATGTCGAGCTTTGAGGCAAACAAACTTGCCGACGAGAAAGTGCTTGACCTTGTCTTGATCTCGCCGACCGCGACACCGCCGGTTTGCAAAATTATGGATTACGGAAAGTTTAAATTCGAGACACTAAAAAAAGAAAAAGATAACAAGAAAAACCAAAAAGTAGTTGAGATAAAAGAAATTTGGTTGTCCGCTACGATTGACGTTGGCGACCTTAAGACAAAGGGCAAGTCAGCTCAAAAATTCCTTGAGAGTGGCGACCGCGTAAGAGTTTCTATTCGTCTCAAGGGCAGACAAATGGCAAGACCAGAGATTGCAATCAAGGTCATGGACGACTTTTTTGAGTTGTTAAAAGATTATTCGCAAATGGAAAAAAGACCATTGCTCGAGGGCAAAAGCTTGGCAATGACACTCAATCCGCTTGTAAAAAAATAATAAAAGATAAAATTTTGGAGGAGAAGATAATGCCTAAACAAAAATCACACAGCGGCGCGAAGAAGCGCTTTACATTGACAGGAAACGGCAAAATCAAAAGAGCTAAGATGAACAGAAGACACATTCTTAGCAAAAAATCACCTAAAAGAAAGCGTGGTTTAAGAAAGACAGCTTATGTTGCTGCTACACAAGAAAAGACAATCAAGAATATGATTCAATGAGCGGAGGAGACAGAAAATGAGAATTAAAAGAGCAGTAAACGCTGTTAAAAAGCGTAGAAAAATAATGAAATTGTCCAAAGGCTATTTCGGTTCAAAGTCAAGACTTTACCGTGTAGCTCGTCAAGCGGTTATGAAATCGCAAAATTACGCGTATGTTGGAAGAAAACTCAAAAAGCGTAACTTCAGACAACTTTGGATCGCGCGTATCAACGCAGCGGCAAGAATTAATGGCCTTTCTTACAGCACATTTATGTACGGTTTGAAAAAAGCAAATATCAATCTTAACCGTAAAGTTTTGGCGGATATGGCAGTAAACGATGCAGAAGCCTTCAAGGTTCTTTGCGCAAAAGCGAAAGCTTAATCAGAATTGCGAAGTCGGGTAAACGCTGAAACGGTTGCCCGACTTTTTTGTATCAAAAAGCATTGAAAAACATAAAATTTGTGTATAGTAAGTATGCAAGATTGTCGCGGAATATTGTTTGGAATTTGCGATAAGTAATGGAAATTACGCTTTGCAAAAACGCGACGAAAAACGAATGT
>JAVXBP010000057.1:0-9184 GCA_036659935.1 Clostridia bacterium | reverse complement strand
CAAAAAAAACACAAAAGAAAGCCAAAAAACTAACGCAAATCAAGAAAAAAGTCATACAAAAAAGTCATACAAAAAAGTCGAGCATTACTGTTCGACTTTTGTTTTTGTGATATGTATCGCCTTTGTTGGAAAATTACTGCAACAAATCTTCGATTGTTTCTTGCGAGCAATAGCCGATAGTTTTTTCTGTGACTTTGCCGTTTTTGACAACGACAAGAGTAGGAATGCTTGCGACGTCAAAAGCTGTCGCCAAGTCTGGTTCTTCGTCGACGTTGACTTTGCAAACTTTGATGTCGGTTCTTGTTTTCGCGATGTTTTCGATGATAGGCGCAAGCATTTTGCAAGGTCCGCACCAGTCGGCAAAAAAATCAATAAGAACTGGTTTTTCGCTGTTCAAAACTTCACTGTCGTAAGTTGTTTTTGTTAAATGAATTATACTCATGGCTATCTTCTCCTTTATTGAATACGGTCTGTATTTCAATTTTCCGCTATTTTGCGGATAATGTCAACATTTGTGAGCAAAGGCAAAAAACTATAAGTTCGTGTCCCAATATTATAGAAAAGCGCTAAAATTCTTTTTGCGCAATTTGTTTACGCCATAATAGAGAACTCCGCCAAGCGCGTAAACCCACACCGCTTGAGTGCAAAATATCGAAAGAACCGTTGACCAATATGCGACGGAACTGTCGCTTGCAAGCATAACGAGCGGTATTACAAACGCGTTGAGCAGCACGGGGAATATTCCGCCGACAGCCACGCGCAAGAAGTGATTGCGAATAAGTTTGCCTGTCCAATATGTCAAAAGTCCAGCGACAAGGCTTGTCAAACTGCCAAATATGATGTCGAAAATGCCATACGCTGACAAAATGTTCGAGAGCAAGCACCCGACAAAAAGCGCGGGGACACTTTCGAAAAAGAAAAGTGGCAAGAGTGTCAAACTTTCTGCAATTCTCACTTGAATCGGTCCAAAAGAGAACGGAAACGTCACATAAGTTAGCACAGCATAGAGAGCTGCTATCAGCCCGGCGCGACACATTTTGCGTGTGCGAGAAGAAAAATTTTGCATTGATAGAAACCTCGGTTTTTTTATTTGGAAGTGTTTACCGAAAACCTTCCCACAACTATTTTAGCATAACAATTGCAAAAGAGCAATAGATAATCGAAAATATTTTGTTTTGCCACGCGCAGCAACGCTTTTGCAAGTTGCAAAATTATCTATCCACGCGCAGCGACGCTCCTACAAGTCGTCGGCGTCTTGGACGGGCGTTGAGTCCTCGTTGAAATAGCATTTGCCAGTGTAAGAGCCGTTGACGTCGAACGGCGATGAGTTTTCGTTTTCCATAGCCTCAAGCGGAAAGTTTTCTTTGGTAAGTTTTGTTTTTTTCTTGGTCATAAAGTTCTCCTTTTTGTTGTAATGCAATCTCCGCGAAAGAAATTGCCCAAATATAGTATGTGAAAGTAAAATGTTTGTAAACTGTCAATTTTGAATTTTAAAAAATGGACATTACAAAAATGCTATGCTATACTGTTAATAAGAAAGAAAAATAGCGCGCGTGTTCGGAAGCGAGTTCGAGGCGACTTTTGCGCAAAAAAAGTCACAATTGGAGTATTTGGTTGCGAATTGCAGTCAAAACTAAAGAAAGAGAGCGACAAAAACTCGCTCGAAAAAGTCTTACAAACTATCGCGAAAAATGTTGTTAGAAAAGATAACAAAATGCGTTCGAAAAAGTTTTACAAACTATCGCGAAAAATGTTGTTAGAAAAGATAACAAAATGCGTTCAAAAAACACTTTCCAACTATCGCGAAAAATGTCATCAAAAAAGATAACAAAAATGACATTCAAAGGCTCGCTCAAAAAAGTTTATTGACAGAAGTTCAAAAAAATGAGGTGGATATGACAAACGAGTACAATTCAAAGGCAAAAACCATAAAGAAATTTTTTATGACTGGTTATGCGACAAGATATGCAAGGTGCCTTATCGCGTGCAACGTTCTCGACCCGCGCGTGCAAGCCATTGTGGCAAAAATGCCCGAGGGCTTTGATTTGTGCGTGGACGTTTTTGGACACCACCACTTGATAGTTTTGACAAAACTCGGCAATCAATTGAGTTTCAAATTCGTTGACGATTATGTGCCGAGCGACTGCATTTTGTTCACTTTCAAAAACTTGACCGCGCTTTCGCTTGTGCAATACAACCAAATGACATTTGTTGACGCGTTCAATCAAGGTCGAATTGTTGTGTCAGGCAACACTGGCTACACGGTGGACTTTATGCAAATGCTTATGATTGCGCAAACATACACCGCGACAAACGTTGAGAAGAAGAATCACAAGTTGCTTTTGCCACCGACGGTTGTGTCCAAGGACAAATTGCGTTGGTATATTTTGTGGAGGATAACAAAATGAGTTATTTTGAGTTCGAAAATTGCGCGAGAATTATCTCGGGAGAGAATTCCGTTGACACGATTGACAAAGAGCTTTGCGCCATTGGCGGAAAGAAAGTTTTGATTGTCACGGACAAAAACATACAGAAATTGCCCGCGTGCAAAAGCATAAAAGCCAAGATTCAAGCCAACCCTGCGCTTGTGATTGGCGCGGTATACAACAATATTGACGGGGCGAGCACAGTGGCGAGCATTGGCGAAATGTATGAGATTTATCGCGTGAGCGGTTGTGACAGCGTGCTTGCGTTTGGCGGTGGCTCGGTGATTGACGCGGCGAAATGCCTTGTGCTTTTGTTGGCGACGCAAGCGAGAAACATTTTTGACTCGCTCGGCATAAACAGCGCGATTCGCAACAAAAAAATTCCGTTTGGAGTTGTCAGCACAACGGTAAATGGTGGCTGGCAAGCGTCCAAATATGTCACGGTCAAAGACACCGTCGCAAAAAAGTCAGGCTTTATTGAGTCGGATATTATGATTCCGGACTTTTGCATTCTTGACCCGTCGTTGACAATGACCTTGCCAGAGAAAGCGGTTGTCAAGAGCGCGGTAGGAATTCTCGCTTATTGCGTGGACGCATTTATTGGCAAGCAATCGAGCATACTCACGCGTGACTTTACAAAGGGCGCGCTCATTCAATTCAACAAAGCAATCAGGCGCATTGAGCAAAATGACGAGGGCGTTGAGACGAGAGCTATGCTTATGGAAGCGTCCGTTTTGTGCGGAATTGCATATACCAACTCTATGGTTGGCGTGTCGCACGCGATTGCGAGGGCGCTCAACACGTTGTATGATTGTGACTTTCTCTCGGCAATTTGCGCGGTGACAAAACAATGTCTTTTGTTCAACTTTGAGACGAGCGAAAGCGACTATGCCCAAATGTTTATGTATGTCGCAGAGAAAGAAGTATACGCGGCGACACCGCTCGACAAGTGCGGCAGCGGCTTTGTAGACTATGTCTTGACAGCGGTCAAAAAGTTTGGTGACAAATTTGACTTTCCTGTGACGTTGGCGCAATTGCAAGTGCCAAGTCAAGATATTGACTTGATTGCGGAAGAAGTTATGCGCAATTATGCAGTGCTTGCCAACTCAAAAATTTGCAGTGTTGACGATGTCAAAACAATTCTCAACAACTGTTTCGGTGAGGTGTAATATGATAAATGCAATTTCGAACAACATTCAATTCCTTGTCGGGGACAAGGCGCTGTGCAATCTTGCTTACAAAATAAACAGTTTTGGTTGCAATCGCCCAATGTTGATATGCGACGATATGACTTATCGTCTTGGACAAAAGAAAATTTTGTTGCATTCTTTCGATGCGACAGGACTCAATATCGCCGTCGTAGACCAATTGATTGGCAACATTGCCACCGTCGCCGACGTGGAAAGAATTCTCAATTTGTTTGTCAAAAACAATTGTGATTGTATCATAACTCTTGGCAGACGCGGCGCAATCAGCGCAGGCAAGGCTGTCAAAATTATGCTCAAAGACGGCGTAAACAAACTCGATTATTACTCGAGCCACAAGCTCGGCGCATACGAAGTTCTTGACGCGCCGTTGTTTGTTGTGCCAATCAACCTTGCCGGGGCTGGCGAAGGGCTCAAGTCAGCGCGAGTTTATCAAGACGATTCCAAAGTTTTCCAATTCGAGACGGACAGCGCAGAGTCAAACGTGATTGTCATTGACGAAGTTATGACAGACACCTTGCCACCAAAAGCAGTGGCGTCCTATGGTCTCTATGCCTTTGCGTGCGCTTGCGAGGCTTGCGCGCATTGCGACGACAACATTTATTTCCGTCCATACGCGGTCACCGCGATAAACATTCTCAGAGAAAATTTGATGCCAAGCATTTTGCACAACGCGAATGTGAAATTCCGCACAAATCTTATGTCGGCGGTGGTCTTTGCAGAAAAGGCTTACAGCTATCTCGGCAGCACTTTGTTGTCAGAGTTGTCGCACATTATCAGCGACCGATACAGGGCGAATTATTGCAACGTTTTTTCGCTGTTGTTTGCGCGTTATATCACAATGCACAAATACAGCCAAGAGTTGTTGGCGGAACTTTTGTTGCCACTCGGCGGAGAAAAAGCCTATATTGAGTGCGTGGAAGAAGCGCGCGCCAACAGAACGATTGAGTGCGTCGAGCAAGTCTTTGCAAAGGTCAACGAGACGGTTGACTATCAATATGGCTTGTCAAAGTTTGGCGTGGACAAAGCGCACTTTACGGCGATTGCAGAACAGGCGATTGGCTATCTTGACCCAGATGACGAAGAAGCAAGATATACTTTTATAATGGAATTGTTGGAAAAATCATTCGAATAGAAGAAAGAAAACAAACAAAAGAAACGCAAATTTTCAACAACAGCAAGACAAGATTATCGCAATCGAGTTGTAGGAAAATCATTCGAATAGAAGAAGGAAAAATGAACAAAAGAAACGCAAATTATCAACAACAGCTAGACGAGATTATCGCGCAAAACCTTGTCCACAACAAGCGACCAAGCTTGCTTATGCACGTTTGTTGCGCGCCGTGCAGCAGTTATTGTTTGGAATATTTGTCGGAATTTTTCGAGATAACATTGTTGTTCTACAACCCGAATATATCTCCGCAAGAAGAATTTTGCAAGCGGTTGGACACTCTCAAGAAGTTTGTCGGCGAGAATTATCCAAGCGTGATTATTCAAGCGCCAGCCTATGACGAGCAAGAGTTTTTTGCGATTGCAGATGGCCTGCAAGACGCGCCAGAGGGCGGAGCGCGGTGTTGGAAGTGCTATGCCTTGAGATTGGAAAAGACAGCGCAAATCGCGCGAGAAAAACATTTTGATTATTTTCTTTCGTCACTGTCAATCAGTCCGCACAAAAACGTCGACAAACTCAACGAGATTGGGCAAGCGCTTGCGTTGAAATATGGCGTGGAATGGTTGCCAAATGACTTCAAAAAGAAAGGTGGCTATTTGCGTTCAATCGAACTTTCCGCAAAGAACGGACTCTATCGCCAGAATTTTTGCGGTTGCGAATATTCAAAGCGAGAAAATCAAGCCAAACAAGTGGCGCAAAATGACAAAAAGTAATGCGCCAGCAATCAAAAATTGCGATTGAAAAATTTGATAAAAATCAATATCGAAAACACAACGAATGAGAAGTAGAAAAGACGAGAATTCAATATCGAAGAAGTAACAATAGAAAGCAAAAAATGACGAAAACTCAATACCTATCAGCAAAACGAGTGACCGAGAAAAATTATTCTTGGTCACTTTTGCTTTTGTGGCGGAAAATTATGCAAGCAAAAATTGTAAAATTCCGTCAAGGAATTGCAAAATGTTGCGAGCCAAAGCTAGTCAAATCGCTCATAAATTGACAATTGTTTCATAAAATTTAATAGAGAGTTCCAAAATATTTAGGCGAAGGAGTTTTTTATGAAAAATTTGGCGTTCTACAATGGCAAGATTACGGAAATTGAGCAGGGGACGATTCCGATAAATGACAGGGCGTGCTATTTTGGCGACGGAGTCTATGACGCGACATACACTCGCCACGGCTTTCCGTTTGCGATTGGCGAGCATGTGGACAGGTTTGTCGCAAACGCGCACAGCGTGGGCATTGAGATGCAATTCGACAAGGCGTATTTGTGTGGGCTGTTGGTGGAATTGTGCGCGCGAGTTGACGGGGAAGATAATTTTGTTTATTGGCAAGTCAGCCGTGGCAGTGGAATCAGAGAGCATTGCTTGGACAAAAAAGCGCCGTCAAACTTGTTGATTATGATATATCCAAAGGCAATGACAACTTTCGACAAGCGCTATGCGTTGTGCTTATATCAAGACATAAGATACTATCTTTGCAATGTCAAAACGCTCAACTTGTTGCCAAACGTGCTTGCGAGCCAGTTTGCAAAAGAATATGGCTGCGACGAATGCATTTTGCACCGTCAAGGAATGGTCACCGAAGGGGCGCACAGCAATATAAGTTATATCAAGAACAATTTGTTGATATCTCCGCCCAACAACGAGCTCATTCTCAAAGGAATCGCGCGCGAGCATTTGTTTGCGGCGGCGAGACAACTCGACTTGGAAGTCGTTCAACGCGAATTCTATATCGGCGAGATATTGGACGCCGACGAGATAATCATCACCAGCAGCGGAACTTTGTGCGCGAGCGCCCAAAGCGTGGACAGACTTGCCGTCGGTGGCAAACAGCCAGAAACGATAAGAAAGTTGCAAAGGCTGCTTTTGGACGAGTTCGAGGATATGACAAGTGGAAGAAAAATGTTTTGAGTTGGAAAGCTGTCGCGAGTTGGAAAGCTGTCGCGAGTGGGATAGGTGTTGCGAAAAAATCAACTTGTCTTGTGTGGAAAACAATTGCAAAATTTTGAAAAGACTTGCGCAAGAAAGGGCGGTTTTTTGTGTGCTCAAAGCCGACGCTTATGGACACGGAAGCGTTGCGGTGGCAAAATTGTTGGAAAATCAATGCGACTATTTTGCGGTGGCGACAGCGGAAGAAGGGCTTGAGTTGAGACGGGCTGGGATAACGCGCGCGGTCATTGTGCTTGGGTTTGTTGACAGAGAAAATTATCTTTGCGCGGTGGAAAACGACTTGACGCTTTCTTGCTTTGGCAAGTTCGATATTCAAGCTTGCAATTTGCTTGCCGAGCAATGTGGAAAGGTCGCCAAGATTCATCTCGCGACAAATTGCGGAATGAATCGAATTGGTTGCTCCGTGGGGCAAGCCGTGGCGGTCGCGCAAGAAATTGTGGCTTGCAAAAGCTTGTTTCTCGAGGGAGTTTTTTCTCACTATTCTTGCGCGGACAGCGACCAAGTTGAGACGAGAAAGCAGTCGGCGCAATTTTGCGCGGTGGTCGAAAACTTGCGCGCGGCAGGAATTGCGCCACGATATTGCCATATCGCAAACAGTTACGCATTGCTGGGTGGCGAGCAAATTGTCGGCAATGCCGTCAGAGTGGGAATCTCGCTTTTTGGCGGTGTGACAAGCGACTTGCAGTTGAAATTTGGCTTGAAAGAAAGCTCAAGTTTTGTTGGTAAAATTGTGGATATTCGCCGTGTTTTGCAAGGGGAAAAGGTAGGATATGGCGGTCAAATTGTCGCAAAAAATCTTTTTCTCGCGACTGTCGCAGCTGGTTATGCCGACGGCTTGCCACGCGGGTTTTCTGGCTGTGGCGGTGGCTATTTGCGTGGGGAGTTCTTGCCGATTGTTGGCAAGGTTTGTATGGATATGTGCATGCTTGACATTGGCGACGGCGAGCGCGCTCAGGTGGGCGACGAAGTGACTTTCTGGGGAGTTGAGAGTGGGAAAAGCGTGTGTGAGATTGCAGGCAGGGCGAATATGAGCGAATATGAGTTGCTTGCGCGAGTGGGCAAAAGAGTGGAAAAACTCTATATTTGACGAAAGTCGCTGTCAAAAAGCGTGAATTTTGCCGAAAGAAGAAAATTGTTGAAGAATTGTGCCTTTCTTGCTTGAAAAATTGCTCGAAAGGATATATAATACAATTTATAGGTATTTGCGCAATTAAGCAAATTTGTACTCCGCGTATTATTTACTTATAAAACAACAAATTTAAGGAATGTTCGGTGAATTATTTATTTTTTGACATAGAATGCGCAAATTGTTTTGGTGGCCATGGCAAAATATGCAGTTTTGGCTATGTTATTGTCGACGAAGATTGGAATATTGTCGACCAAAAAGACATTACAATCAACCCGCGCGAAAAATTTCATCTCCAACGCAGAGACGGGACAGATTATATAAAACTTGCTTACGACGAGGAGGTTTTTGCCAATTCGCCCGATTTTGTCTATTATTATCCAACAATAAACGCGTTGCTTTCTCGACCAGACCAAATTTGTTTTGGTCATTCTGTCATCAACGATATCCATTTTCTTATGTCAGAATGCAATCGTTTCAAAATGCCATATTTTGCAATAACGGCTTTCGACAGCCAAATTCTCTACAAACATTTTGCAAAAGAAGGGCTGGAATGTGGCTTGGAAAAAATTTGCGCAAAGTTCGATATCGAAGTCGAAAATTTGCACCGCAGTGATTATGACGCCTTTTTGACAATGCAAATTGTCCACAAAATGTGCCAATCAAACAACGTCGCGAAGATAAGCGAACTGTTGGAACTTTGTCCCACGGCTTTCTATTCCGCCCAAGACGGAGTGGTCACAAACCACTATGCGACAGTGTCGGTGACAAAAAAACTTGCGGAATTTGCGCGTTATACAAAAATGTGCCGCGCGTCAAAAATAAATATTATCAACAAAATATTTTGTCTCAGCGAAGAGCTTGAGAATGAGCATTTCAACAAGGCGCTTTATCTCGTCAAGCTTATCAGGCAAAATGGCGGGTTCTATACGTCAAAGTTGCGCAAGTGTGATTTCTATCTCGCTTATGGCGATGACGAAAAATTGAAAAACGCGGAAAGCAGTCCAGAAACGGAAAAGCCACACAAAATTCTCAACGAAAGTGAGTTTTCCAAACTGCTCGGAGTGGACGAAAAAATCTTTGCGGAAGCAGATACTTATTCCATTTCGCGTATCAAAAAAATGCAATAGAAAACAAAAAAATGGTCGGCATTGACTTATATATTTATCAATATTAATAAGAAAAAGACAGCTTGACAAAAAGACAGCTTGACAAAAAGACAGCTTGACAAAAAGACAGCTTGACAAAAAGATAGCTTGACAAAAAGATAGCTTGACAAAAAGATAGCTTGACAAAAAGACAGC
>JAVXBP010000056.1:0-9563 GCA_036659935.1 Clostridia bacterium | reverse complement strand
GCCTCTGTCATATCCATATTGTAGCCAACGCCCCAAACTTTGTTTTCTTGAGCGGCAACTTGTGGACCAGTTGTGTCGCAATGTTGAGCGATAACGTCGCAATTGCTAGTGCTGATAAGATCTTCCGCAAAACCTTTTTCATTTTTGACGTCAAACCAAGTGTTGAGCTTTTTTACAAAAATTTGAGCGTTTGGATTGACAGAATAAACACCCATAGCGAACGCGCTTATGCCACTGCAAGTCTCGGCAAGTTCATCGCCAAAAGCAGAAACATAACCAATTTTGTTTGTTTGTGTCTTGAGACCAGCTGCAATTCCACTGAGGAAACGCGCTTGATAAATTCTTCCAAAATAGTTGTTCATGTTTGTAGCGTTTGATTTGTAGCCAGTGCCATGAGAGAAAATTACATTTGGATAATCTTTCGCAAGCGCGTCACAAGTATCCATATAGCCATAGCTTGTCGCGTATATCATTTTGCAACCAGCCGCAATGCATTCTTCGATAGCGGTTTTTGTAGCAGAAGCGTCAGTATCAGAAACGTTCAACTTCCTTACGATTTGGCTGTCTTTGAGCTTCAAATTCTTTTGCATTTCTACGATGCCCTCATCGTGAGCCGCCGAATAGCCGCCGTCTTTTGGGTCACCAATGTGGATAACGCCAATCTTGAACTCGTTGTTCTCTGTTCCGCTGCAAGCTGCAAAAATTCCTACGCAACCTACGAGCATTGCAACTACAAGTAACAATACTAATAGTTTCTTTCTCATGAATAGTACCTCCGTGCCTTTGTGGCAAAAAAAAATTTATCAACAAAAACAGCGCGGAAAACTCCGCGCCATTTGTTAATTTCTGAATGTGATAGAACTGTTGGTCATTTTTTCGATTATTGCAAGGCTCTCAACTCTTATGCCTTGACCGCGCACAATTTTGCCCCCGTCTTGGAAGCCTTTCTCAATCGCAATCGCGCAACCAACCACCTTTGCGCCAGCCTGTGTTATGATATCCGCAAGCCCAGTCAAAGCCGCGCCGTTGGCAAGAAAGTCGTCAACAATCAAGACTCTGTCTGTCGGCAAAATAAATTCTTTCTCGACGCGCACGTCATATGTCGTCGAATGAGTGTATGACACGACCTTTGCATTGTATACGTTTGGCGAAAGATTGTTTGTCTGACTCTTTTTTGCAAAAACCATTGGCACGCCCAACAATGACGCCACCGCAAACGCGAATGCAATTCCGCTCGCCTCAACGGTGAGCACTTTTGTAATGTTTTCTCCGTCAAAACGGCGAACAATTTCCGCGCCAAGTTGCGTCATCAAGTCGCAGTCAATTTGGTGATTTAGAAAGCTGTCAACCTTGAGAACGTTGCCCGGATAAACTTTTCCGTCTTGTGTGATTCTGTCTTCCAACAATTGCATATCGTCTTCCTCTCTCAAAAAAAATACATTCCTATAATACAATATCTGACATATTAAGTCAAATAAATTGCGCCATTATCGCGCTTTTTAATTATTTCTTTACAAAATGCCAATTATTGGGCGGTTGAGACACAACAAGTTGTTGAAATTTTGTTTTTTCCGTTGCAATTGACACAAGTTGTATTGTATAATAATTATATCTATACTATAGGGCAAAAAAATGCAAAATATTGCAAAAAAACATTCTATTTCCTACTCACAATTATTTGCGCAAAAAAGGACAAAAATGACAAAAAAGTGCCATTCTCAACTTACAATTATATCGACAGTCGCAATCGCAATATTGCTCGCTTTGCTTGTTTGTTTGTCTGCAAGCGGGCTTTTTTTGTCACGCAATTACGCCGTCGCGCAAGGTCAATCTCTTGGCGGTGAGAGCGCAAATTGTTCGCAATCGAACGCAAACAGCGATTTGACAACGGGCGACAATGACACGCAAAATTCCACACAGTCGAACACAAACGGCGATTTGTCAAGCTCGGACGAGCAGAAAAGCGAGCGCCTTGCCACTGCGCAAAACGGCAAAACGCAACTCGAGCCGACAATCAAATATACAATTCCATACGGAGAAACAATTTCTCTTGGCAACACAATTGACTCTCAAACAAAAAAAGTCGCTTATAGCGGAAAAGATAAGTACAAAACACTCACAATTGGTTGGGCGACCGCAGGCGAAAATTTGCCACGAGCGACAGCTGTTTGTCGCAACAGCAACGGTGAGATTGTCAACATAGGAGAGCTCGCCATTGCCGATACATATACGATTACTCTTGAGCTCACCCACCCCGACTTTGAATTGGCGCAAGGCAAAAATGTTTTTTATTTTACAATTTCCCCTTGCAAGATAACCGTGCAAAGCTTGGAATTTGTCAGTCCTTCTTATGACAAGACCCCACACCTTGCAAAAGCGGAAATATCGGGGGCTTTCTATGACAATGACAACGTTTATTCGCTTGTTTATCGCCAAAATGTCAACGGCGTTTGGACGGACTTTGCGAACGGTCAATTGCCTGTCGACGCTGGGACTTATCAATTGGAGATTGTCGCAAACAACGCCAATTATGTTTTTGTCGGCGAGAATAGCGTGGAAAAAAACATCACTCCTCGACAATTGAAAGTTGTTTTCGATATGCCCAATCTCATTTTTGACGGGCAAGACAAGGACATAACAAACGTGAGATATCTCGGCGCGTTGGAGGGCGACAAGGTCAATATATCTTATACATATCGCAAAAACGGCGAGACTGTCACCCCAAACACTGTCGGAGATTACTACATAGATTTCTCCAGCGACAATGCAAATTACGCTCCGCCAAAGACAGAAAACTTCTCAATAAAACAACAAATAATCTCTCTCCGCGTTCAACTGCCAACCGACTGCGTTTATGACGGCGAGCAGAAGCCCGTCACTGTCACTTCTCAACTGCCACTGCCACAAGGGCTGACGATTGCGATATATTATTCTTCTTCGGTCACACAAACGCTCATTCCGCCGACAACCGTTGGCAATTTTTCAATTCGACTTGAGTTGCAAGGCAAAGGCGCTGACCAATACAAGTTGGAATATGACGAAACTTCTTTTACAATCACCCCGAGACATATCGCCGTGACTTTCACGTCGCCACTCGTCTCGACTTTTTCCAACAGCGAACAGCCGTTGCAATTTGTCTTGTCCAACATTGTTGACGGTGACAAAACTTTGGTCGGCTGCAACTTGCGATACAACGGCGGTGGCGCGCCACCTTTCAACGCGGGCAATTATGTCACGACGATTGAGCCTTTTGGCGAGAAAGCGTCGAACTATGTTTTTGACCTTGCGCCAACAACTTTTGTTATCAACAAGGCGGACTATCCTTACACCGCGTTTTCCGCGTCAATAACCGCAAAACTGCTTACCATATCGACAGAATTCGGCTCAGTCAAGCTTGCATATTGTGTCGACGGCAAAAATTGGCAGGACAAAAACACTTTTTTGCTCGACGCTATGTTGCACCTTGATATCCAAGTAAAATTGATTGGCGACGGCAACCACAATGAGAAAATTCTCACTCAAAAATTTTTCACGGGCTTCGACAGCGTGATTTTTAACGATATGCTCGCGAGCGTCAACCTTGACAACTTCTCTTTTGAACAAATGAAACTCGCAATGGAAATTATGCTCGACAAGGGCTATATCTCACCCAACGACCTTGCAAATATCGACCAAGCGAAACTCGCTCAGATTGAAAAAAAATATAACGAATTGCGCGCGCTGACAGAAAGTGTCATCGTGTCCGCGCAAACTGCATACAGCTCCATATTTTTCCAAGGGGCGGTCGCGATGGCGCTGACGGGGCTTGGAAGTTGCGCCTTGGTCATCGGCGCGGTCAAACGCAAAGAACTCCTTTCTTGGATGGAAAAACACCAACTCGCGATTATCGCAAGCGCGATTACTCTCGTCATTGTGCTGACGATTGCGCTCGGGCTTGGGCTGGGAATAACTTGCAACAGCCACAATTATTTGCTCAAAGATATGCGCTCGGTTGACTTCGAAAAGTTTGGCTCTCACATTGTGAGCGTGTCGCAAAACGGCGAAAAAGTGTTCGAGCAACGCGACAACCTTGTCATAAATGACTTCCAACTCAATGTCAAGGCGCTTGTTTTCGACAACGCTAATCAAGGCTTTTCTATCGAAAAAAGTCAATTGAAAAAGTTCAAAAAACTTTCGTCCGACGGCGACAATTACATTTTTGTCGGTCAAATAAAAGCTCCGTCAGAATTTGCAGGGCAAAATATCGACACAATGACAGTTACGCTTGGCGCGACAAAAACTGCTGTGACTGACTTCGTGTTGAACTCAGTGCAATTGACATATCAAAAAAATGGCTTTGACATAACGTTGACCTTGTCAAAATAAAAGTATTGTCCAAACAATTTTTGTAGGAGAAACTCTCGTATGATATCATCAAAAATGCAAAATATGATAGGCAAAAGCTCGATAATAAGAAGTATGTTCGAGGAAGGCAAGGCGCTTTCCGCCAAATTTGGCGCGGAAAATGTCTTTGATTTTTCTCTCGGCAACCCGAATATTCCATCTCCGCCACAACTCAATCGCGCGATAAGCGAGATTGTCAACACTGTTGACGGCGTGACTCTGCACGGCTATATGTCCAACAGCGGACACGATTCGACGAGAAACGCGATTGCAAATTCGCTCAATGCGCGATATGGAACTGATTATGACACAAGCAATATCGTCATGACCGTTGGCGCGGCTGGCGGTCTGAATGTCTTGTTGAAATGCCTTGTCAACCCTGCTGACGAAGTGATTGTTTTCTCGCCATATTTTGGCGAATATGCCAACTATATCGACAATTATGACGGCAAACTTGTCGCCGTTGAGTGTCCGCCACCAGACTTTTTGCCTGATGCAAACTTGCTCGCGCAAGCGATAACCCCACGCACAAAAGTCGTGATAATCAACAACCCCAACAACCCTACGGGCGCGGTTTATGACAGCGAATGTCTTGCGAAAATTGCGCAAACTTTGCGTGACAAGCAGGCGCAATTTGGTCAACCAATCTTTCTCATAGCCGACGAGCCTTATCGCGAATTGGTCTTTGACGGCGCGCAAGTCGAGCATTTGCCACTTGTCTATGACAACACCATCATAGCGTATTCTTACAGCAAGTCGCTCTCTCTCGCAGGAGAAAGAATTGGCTATATCGCGATTGGTCAGCATTGCGCGGACAAAAACGACCTTGTCTCGGCGTGTGGCGTCGCTACGCGAATTTTGGGCTTTGTAAACGCCCCGTCACTGCAACAACTTACGATAGAAAAGTGCGTTGATTTGACTGCCGATTTGACCGCGTATGACAACAACCGCAAGCTGCTTTCTTCGTCGCTCGCTCAATTGGGCTTCGAATTTGCGCAACCGCGCGGCGCGTTCTATCTCTTTGTTCGCACTCCGATTGACGACTTGGAATTTTGCAATATGGCAAAAAAATATAACATTTTGATTGTTCCGTCACGCGCTTTTGGTTGCAAAGGCTATGCGAGAATTGCATATTGCGTAAGCGAAAAGACAATAAAAAATTCCTTGCCGTCTTTTGCCAAGCTCGCCAAGGAATTGAATATTTCTTCTATTTAACTTTGTAATTAAATTATTTCACGTCGCTCATTTGACTGTCGGCAATCTCATTGTCGTTGCCGTCAAGGGGCGATTTTTTCTTTGCCAACGTTGTAAGAACAATTATGCACACAAGCAAAATTATTGGGAAAATTGTGCAAACAAGAATTCCGCCACGCAAAGCGAGTTGTTCGATATCCAGTCCGATTTGCCCTGCCAAGCCTTGCATAGAAGAACTTGACTTTATGCCGTCCGCGACAAAGCCAGCAAGCGACGGCCCTATCGTGCAACCGATATCGCCAAAAAGCGCCGCCACGCCAAAAAGCAGTGTTCCACCCTTTGGAAAAAAGTTTGCGCTCATGCTGAGCGTGCCCGGCCACATCATGCTGACCGCAAGTCCGCACGCGCCACAACCTATCAACGCGACGATTGGCATTGGCGAAAGCGCCGTTGTCAAGAAGCACGCCACGCAAAGGCACGCGCTCGCAATCAAAATTCGGTTTATATTTATTTTCGCGCCAAAAATTCCATAGAACAATCTTCCAAGCCCCATAAGCAATGCAAAAATGCAAGGCCCGAGCAAGTCGCCCACAAATTTGGAAACTTGCAGTCCCTTTTCCGCAAAGATTGACGACCATTGCGCGATTACCATTTCTGACGCGCCAGCCATCATCATAACAAACATTGAAAGAATAAAAATTGGAGAACGCAAAAGCGTAGAAAATTTCGTTCTTTCTTGCGGTTGAGTAGGAACTGTCATTGGCACAATGCTAAAAGCTACAATGTTGCACAGCGGAATTATCGCCCAAATTATTGGCAAAACATACCAATATTGGTCGCCGACAAACTTGATAAACATCGTCGAACAAAGCACCACAAGCAGTTGCCCCCAACAATAGAAAGAGTGCAACATCGCCATTGTGCTTTTTTTGTCGCCGAGTGGCAAGCTTTCTACAACTGGGCTGACGACGACCTCAAGCAGTCCGCCACCCACCGAGAAAATAAGCGTCGGAATAACCAACGAAAGGAACTTTTGCGTCATAATATTCGGCAAAATTCCGAGCAATATCAGTCCGCCAGCGGACATTGACAGCGCCATTATCATAGTTTTGCGATAACCAAAAGCATCGGTAATCTTGGACGAGAAAGCGTCAAGAACGAATTGCGAGATAAAATTCGTGAGAATCAGTCCGCTCAACATATTGAAACTTATGCCAAGTTTGTCTTGGAAAATGACAAAAAGAACAGGCGTCAGATTTACTATCGTCGCCTGCACTATATACCCTATGTAACAGCTGTGAAGTGTGTTTTTGTAATTTAATTTTTTCATCTTTGTACCACCATTCTAACAAAAATTTTTGCGCTTGTCTAGCGTTAAAATAGACAATTTTTGCAGTTATAACAAATTATTGCTTTCTTTTGCGATATTGTGACAAATATGTTTTACAATTGAACAAAAAAAAGATATAATAAAGAGAATATATATTATTATTAACAATATTGACAAACAATAATCAAATAGAAAGCGAAAAACCAAAAAAATTAAAACGATAAATAAACAAAATTGCCTTATTTAATGCGATTTTGAACAAAAATATTTCTAGAAAAGTGAGATTTGTTATGGAAAAAGAAAAGTATTATATCACCACCCCGATTTATTATCCAAGTGGAAAGTGGCATATTGGCACTTGCTACACTACCATTATTTGCGACGCGTTGGCGCGCTTTAAGCGTATGCAAGGCGCGGACGTTTTCTATCTTACTGGCACTGACGAACACGGTCAAAAGATTCAAAAAGTTGCCGCGGAAGCTGGCGTCCCTGTCAAAGAATATATCGACAAGGTTGTGTTCGAGTTGCAAGATTTGTGGAAGCTCCTTGACATTTCTTATGACAAATTTATTCGCACGACTGACGATTATCACCAGAAAGCCGTTCAAAAGATTTTTACAAAACTCTTTGAGCAAGGCGACATTTACAAAAGCAGTTACGAAGGTTGGTATTGCACCCCGTGCGAGTCTTTCTGGACAAAAACTCAACTCAAAGACGGCAAATGCCCCGACTGCGGCAGAGACGTTGAGTTGACAAAAGAAGAAAGTTACTTTTTCAAAATGAGCAAATATCAAGACAAACTTATCAAATTGATTGAGGACAACCCCGACTTTTTGCAACCGCCTTCTCGCCAAAACGAAATGCTCAACAACTTTTTGCGCCCTGGTTTGCAAGATTTGTGCGTGTCACGCACCTCTTTCGATTGGGGAGTGCAAGTTCCGTTTGACCCAAAACACGTCGTATATGTTTGGCTCGACGCGCTCACAAACTATATCACCGCGCTCGGTTATGGCAGTGACGACACCACCCTTTTCGACAAATTTTGGCCTGCCGACGTGCATATGATGGGCAAAGAAATTGTCCGTTTCCACTCAATCATTTGGCCTGCAATTTTGATGGCGCTCGACTTGCCACTTCCAAAAAAGATTTATGGACACGGTTGGTTGCTGTTTGGTTCGGACAAAATGTCCAAGTCAAAAGGCAACGTTGTTGACCCGTTTATTTTGTCAGAAAGATATGGCGTAGACGCGTTGAGATATTACTTGTTGAGAGAAGTCGCGTTCGGTCAAGACGGAAGTTACACCAACGAAAGCTTTATCAAAAGATATAATTCTGACCTTGCCAACGACCTTGGCAACCTTGTGTCGCGTGTTTGCGCAATGGTCGCGCAATATTTTGGCGGAGTTATCCCTGAGAGTCGCGACCCACAACCGCTCGACCAAGAACTTGTCACAATGTGCGAAGAACTTTATCCAAAGCTTTGCAAAAATATCGACGACTTGTTTGCGCCAAACGCGCTGGAAAATATTTGGAAACTTATTCAACGCGCCAACAAATATATCGACGAATGCGCCCCTTGGACACTTGCAAAAGACACCGCCAACAACGACCGCCTTGCGAGCGTAATGTACAATTTGTGCGAGACAATCAGAGTTGTGGCAGTTTGCTTGCAACCGTTCCTTACAAAATGCCCGTCTCAAATTTTCGAAAAGTTGGGCGTAACAAATGACAATCTCAAGAGTTTCGACTCAATCACAAAGTTTGGCAACTTGCCAACTGACACAAAAATATCCAAGGGCGAGCCACTTTTTGCAAGGTGTGACTTTGGCAAAGAAATGGCTTATCTCGACGGAATCGTAGAAAAACAAATGGAAGAAGCGCGCAAAATAAAAGAAAGCGCGAACAATTCAAATTGCAACAAGGACAAAAAAATGAACGAAAACGCACAAAAAACTGACACGGCGACCACAGAAGTGGAAAACGCAGTCAATATCGCCCAAATTGGCATAGAAGAATTCGAAAAAATTCAATTGAAAGTCGGCAAAATTATCGCTTGCGAAAAAGTCGAGAAAGCTGACAAATTGCTTTGCAGCAAAATTGACCTTGGCGAGGACGCTCCACGCACAATTGTGAGCGGAATCGCAAAGTGGTATTCGCCCGAACAAATGATTGGCAAAAGCGTTGTTGTCGTCACCAATCTCAAGCCCGTCAAGTTGCGTGGCATTGAGTCGCAAGGCATGGTCTTGTGCGCAAGCGACGAGAACAACAATTTGACTTTGATTTCTCCACTTGGCGATATCAAAGCGGGAAGCGAAGTAAGATAATGATAATTGATTCGCACGCGCACATTCTTGACCCTGCGCTCGACCAAATGCGGTCGGACATAATCGACAATATGACAAGCGACAATTTGCTTGGCATTTGCGAGGTCGGTTTCAATCTGGAAAGCTCACACAAAGCCACTCAATTGGCTCATTCGCAAGACAATGTTTTCGCCATTATTGGCACGCACCCAGAAGATGCGGCAGAATGGAACGACAGCGTGGCGGAGCAATATCGCTCGCTTGCGCGCGAGAAAAAAGTCGTTGCCTTTGGAGAAATTGGCTTGGACTATCATTATATCGGGCAAATGCAAGAAGAAGATTTGACCGAGCAA
>JAVXBP010000055.1:0-9798 GCA_036659935.1 Clostridia bacterium | reverse complement strand
GCTTTCTTTGCTTTCTTTGCTTGCCTTTTTTGCTTGCTTTCTTTGCTTGCTTTTTTTCTTTACTTATTTAATTTTGTCCGCGTAAGCCAACCAAAGTGGCGCGGTTTTATGTTCTTCCGCAAGCGCGCTATTCGCAAATTTTATTTCTTGCAGTGATTGCAATATCATATTGGTGTCGAAAAACCCTTCGAGCGTTGGCGGAGTTGTCGAGCTGATATTGATAAATTGCAATTTGTCGCAACCATTGAATATATATTCGCCAAGTTGACCGCCACTCATCGCGATAGCCACATATTCCAACTGACCACAGCCCCAGAAAGCGTAAGCTTCAACTCTTTTGACATTGTCAGATTGTTCAATGTTGAATATCGAGACATTTGCAGGAACTTGCAAAATAGTTCTTGTTCCGTCAGCATTTTTCTTGTACAATTCGCCTTGCATTCCGACCGCAAAATTTCTATTTGTGTGGTCAACGGCAAAACTGTTCAATTGTGAGTTGCCAGCGAAAGCGCCTGCCTCGATTGTTTGGACATTCGCGCCGATTGTCACCGCGCGCAAGTCACACTTTGCAAGGCTGAGTTTGCCAAAACTTGTAATATTCGCAAGCTCAACGCTGTTCGGGCTGAGTTGCAATTTTTGATTGCGATAGAAAGCTTTTTCTGGCAAGCTTGTGACCTTTGTAGAAAGCTGAACGCTCTCCCAACCGCCATAAGAAAACGCCCCTTTGCCGATTGTGGCAACCTTGTTTGGCATTGTCAATTTCTTTGCGTGCAAGCCGACAAAAGCGTAGTCATTTATCTTTGTAATACTGCTGGCAACGGTGATTGTTTCCAAGCCTGCGCCATATGTTGGTCTGCCAAAAATTTGGCTACCAATCGATTTTATCGGAGTTCTTTTCATTTCCGACGGCAGAGTTATACTCATACCAGCCTTGATTTCTCCAACATAATTGACAAGTTCCATCGCGCCATTGACAGGGATACATTCCCAACCTGGTGTTTTTCCGTCTTCTTTTTTGCCGATTACTGCAAGGCTGTTTTTGTTGGTGGCGGTGTTCTTATATTTGTTGTACCAGTCCCAAAATTGAGTGTCATAAATGAATATTTCTGACAACAACAACTTTGTGTTGGTCGAAGATTTGTCAAGGTTGGACAAAAACGCATCGTCGCCAATAGCTTTTGGCATTTCCACGTCGCCTGTTGGCGCAAAAAAGTCAAACCGCGCGTCAAAGTTGACATATTCAAGCGTGTTGCAATTGAAAAACGCTCTTTCGCCAACCACGTCCATATTTTTTGGCAAAGTAATTTTTCTGAGTGACGTGCAACTTGCAAAGGCATTGTCGTCCACGCATTTGACCGTGGTCGGCAAGGTAAAGTATGCAAGGCTGAAGCAATTTTCGAATGCGAACTTGCCTATCTCTTTCAAAATTGAGTCATATGGAATGATAACTTCCTCGAGAGATTTGCTCCCCCAGAAAGCCTTGTCGCCAATTGTCTCGCACTTGCTGTTGAAGTAAATGCCCGTGAGTTGCGTGCAAGAAATTGCTTTTGGAGCGACCAACAACACACTGTCAGGCATAACATAATATTCACTCACCGCGCCATTAGCCCCAGCGTTGACGAAGTTTTCGCTTTGGCGTGGGAGAATTTTGATAAGTGTTTCCTTGTTTTTGTCATACAAAATGCCGTTGGAATCGCTCGAAAAATATGCGTTTGCCGTCGGCGCGTCGATATATTTCAACTTTTTGCTGTTTACAAAAGCGTCCTCAGAAACTATGCGAACATTGTCTCCAAAAACAACTCTTTCAACGTTGTCTCGTCCGCAGAACGCAAGCGGTTTTATTTGTGTGACAGGCGCAAAAGTTGCCCCTTCGCCGTCAGTGACTGGCTGTATAAACAATTCGGAATTGTCCACATTCGGAATAGGCAGTTCGTTTGGAATTTGCGCGAAGGTCGCGTTTTTGTTCAACTTCCAGAGTTCAATTTCTTTTGCTCCCACGTTGCCGTTTTGAGAAAGTCGATAAGTCCAATCGCCATATTCATAGAGTTTTTTGAGATTGTCCGTACGGCTGAGTTTTACCGCGAGAAAGTCATAGTTTGTAAATATCGCCTGTTTGCGGTCAGCATCTTTTTTGAGCGCGATTGTAACCACGCCGTTGTAGTCGCCACCGCTTATCCAATCTTTGCCGTCAAGGGCAAATTGATAAGGGAATTCTTCGAAACTTACTTCTTTGACAACCTTTTGCTCGCCACTTTTTTTGTCTTGCAAAGAAAGCGTGACCGTATAGTTGTCGATATAACCGAGCATTGAGACGAGCTTTTTGTTCTTTGCATAATACATATCGCTGAACATAAGTTGAGTGTATGACTGTGGGTCAGTGCTCATATCGAATATAAAACTTGCTCTGTCATTCTCTTTTTCCAATCTCTCGTCAGAATTTATCACAATCTCATAATCAAAGTCGTCCAAGCCAACGCTTTCTCTTGGCGTCCAAATTCCTGTGCCAAAGCTGAGCAAAGTGTTGTCAGAAAGATTGTCCCACACGGCAAAAGATACCCCGATTGAGGAGCATATGCAGATAATACATATTATTGTAAAAACTACAATTTTTTTGCTTGAAGTGAGTTTGTTCATATATTTTTCACCTTTGAGTGAGTGTTATCTATTTTGTGTTGTTGTTGCGTGTTGTTGCGTGTTGTTGCGTGTATTGTTGTTGAATATTCTCTTGTTACGTTATATATATTATATTACTTAAAGCTTAATTTTGAGTGAATATTCTTTTACAATTTTGCGTTTATTTTGTTGAGATATTCTCTTGCGATTGCGCGTCAATCTTTGCCACGACTTCTTCTTTTTCTGTCAATGGAAGATTGAGTTCTCCCTTTTCTGGCATTTTTTTGATTTTGAACATCGAAAACTCATACGCGACCAAGATAATCAAGATTACAATCGCCGCAATCATAAGTTCTTTGCTGAGCAAGAAAAGTAAGAATTTGCCCGCCATTTTGTATTGCGCGACATATTTCCCGACAAAGTCGTCTTCGCTGAGCACCCAAGAATCGGGATAATCTCTGCCCTCGGCGTGCGTTCTCAGCACATAGTGACCGTCGTCTTTTTTCTCAATCGAATAGAGATAGTGAGTTACTTTGTCCTTTTTGTTGTCATTGTCGACGTCGTAAAGGAAAGTGATAATATCTTCTTCTTTGAGCGTGTCAATCGGCACTTCTGAGATATGCACAACTGAATAAACTGGCAAGGTCGGCTCCATAGAATTTGTGCGAATAACATAGAAACTTTCGCCACCAATGTTGCCTGTCACGTTGTAAACTATTGTCAAAATGACAAATGCGAGAATTACAAAAATGCAAACAGTATTACATACGAGATGTAATACTGTATTGAGTTTGCTTTTTTGTTGCTTTTGATTGCTCATTTGCTTTCCTTATGTTTTTGATTAAGCAGCTGTGAATGTCATTTGGAGGCTCATAGTAGCTCCCACCAATTTGTCGATACCAGCTTTTACTGCCGCTCCATCTTTGAATTTAATTGTGATTGTATAAACATTTGTTTCGCCAACTGTTGCAGGGTCACCAGAAACTGTAATGTCAAACTCGTTCGCCATAGCTGACAAGTCTTTATGATCTGCGCTAGTGATTGTCAAAGCGCCTTGTGTAGCTGTCAAAGTTTTTACCAAAGTTGGGTTTGTAACGTTGACCGTAACTGTTGCTGTAAGTGTTGTTGCATAAAGCTCAGTGTTGTTTGCTGCGATTGTGCCACTTGGAACAAGCTTCTTGCCGCCAAATGTGGTGTCATCAACGGTAACAATAACGTTTTGACCAGCGCTCAATGTAACTGAGTTTGTGTCTTGTGTTTGATCCCAAGCCGCATAAGATATTGCGATTGTTGAGATTGCGCATACTACCATGATCACGGTAACCATAATTGACAATGTTCTTTTTTTCATTTTATTTTCCTCCATAGGGTTAAAATTTATTTTCTTTTGTGATGAGAGCGATTTGTTTGATTTCGTCTCGTTTGTGTTTTTGTATTCACAGTATAGTAATTATTCCTAATATTTGCAACAATTTTGATAAAATTTATACAAGTTGTTGTTTTTGCATATTTTTATAGGTAAAACACGCGAAAAATAGTGGTTTTAAGGTTGAATTAACACGAAAAACACTATTTTTTAAGAATGTTTTATGGTGTTTTTCCTTTTTTTACCACTTTTTTTGCACTATTTTTTCAGCCTAAAAAATGTTTTTAAGGTTCTTGTAAGTTATAGTATAGATATCATTAAGAATGTGGCAAAACAGCGTTATTATATCGCCCTGCCAATCAATATCTCATTTATTACAATATGTCATAGAAAAATATATTTTTACCAACATTTGGTAATTTTTGTAATATTTTAATAATTTTCGCTCTATCAGCCACCTTTTTTGCTTTTATGCAATACTTTCCGATATATATTATTTATTCTCTTTGTTTGCTTTTTGCGGTTGATAATGTTAAAATAATATTATGGAAACAATTCTTGACGATATTCGATTTTTTGGGCAAGGAACTCTTTTGCCCCCACGCAATGCCTATTACAAAAATGGCTATCAGTTTATCTTTGTCAAAAGTGGGCGCGTAACCGTAAAAGTTGACAACACGCTTTGCGAACTCCAAGCGCCGTCAGTTTTTTTGATAAACCCTTTTGAGCGCGTCAATTGGATTGCCTCGAGCGAAGATTACACGCGTTTTGTTATCGTTTTCAACAAAATGTCCACCGACGAGCAAGCCCCGACGGAAGTTCTCGCAATGTTGCGCTATCGTCCGAGCGCGCTTTCCAACAAATTTGTATTGGACGAGTCCAACGCGCGGTCTTTCAATCACGTTTGCGAAATTCTCATTCAAGAACGCACGACAACGTCAGAGTTTTCTGACCTGGTCATTCAAAACCTTGCGCCACTGCTTTTGGTAATTCTCTATCGCCTTTATCCGCTCAAAAATATTGCGGAAATAAAGCGCATATCGCAAATTCAAACATATATGGAAGAAAATTCCAACAAAGATATTGACATTATTGACATTGCGGACCATTTTCTTGTGTCGCCAAGTTATATCAATCAGCTTTTCAAGAAAACTGTCGGTGTTACTCCCAAATATTATCTTTCTTGCATAAGGCTCTACAACGCGCAATCGCTTTTGGAATTTTCTGACGATTCTATCAAAGATATTTGTTTTGCGTGCGGTTACAATGACGAAAACAACTTTATAAGGCAATTCCGTCAACGCTTTCTCATCACGCCGCTGCAATTCCGCATTGACCAACAAAAAAAGAACCGCAGAAAATAATCGGCTGTCACCACTTGGCAACAACCGATTTGTATACTATATTATATTATAATACTTAATCAATATTTGATTTTTTTCTATCTTCTAAAGGTGTCCGATATCTCCATTTGTTCCATAAAACTTTTGCAGCCTTTGCGGAACTCGTCCAACTTCCCGTCTTTTGCAAAGCTATACAACTGATTTTGTCCGACGATAATATGGTCAACAAGGAAAATTCCGAGCATATCCAACGCCATAACCGCCCACTTCGTAAACTCTCTGTCGTCGAGCGATGGCGTAACGTTGCCACTTGGGTGATTGTGGACAAGATAAATATTTGGCGCTTTTGCGTTCTGCGTTGACAAGACGAGCTTGCGAATATTGACCTTGCAATTGTCAAAACTGCCATTGCCGAGCACGCACTTTTCTGCGAGATTGCCGTCATTGTCGACGGCGAGCATAATGATATGTTCGTCTTTGTATTCCACAAAAAGCGCTTTTGCATAAGCCGTTATTTGCGAAAAGGTTGCAAGTTGCGGTTTTTTTCCAAACTTGCTCAGCTCATAATGCTTGTATATCCCCGACAGCGACGCAAGAAAAACCGCCGCATTGTGCGTCATATTTGCAAAGCTTTCGAGAAAGTCAATGTCAGAATTGAAAACGCCCTCCAGCGAACCGCATTTTTCCAACAATTCGTGTCCAATCGGGTTGGTATCTTTGCGCGGAATAAAAGGATAAAGCAAATATTCAAGAATCTCGTGGTCGCAAAGCGTTTCTATGCCAAACTGCTCAATTCTGTCGCGCATTCTTTCGCGGTGATTGTCGTGTATCATTTGCCTCTCCTTGCTTCGAGCATTTTGGTCGTCTTGTAATTGAACCACTTGTTGACCTTGGCGCCACACCTCAAATAAATTAATCGTTTGAGCTTTACACTTATTACAAACGCCGACAGTCCAAAGAAATTTGCGAGCAATGTCCACCCAAAATATTCAAGTCCGAGCGCGCTTATATCCAACAAAAGTCCGCCATAATAAGCGTTGTTGACAAAGCCGACCATAAAGCAAAGCCCCACACAGAACATAATTATCCCCGACTTTATTCGCGTAAGCGGACTGCACATATATATCAAAATTACAAAAATATTTATCAACAACGCAATCATAATTATCGACGAAACCGCGTCTCTTTGGTTTGCATAATCTGGCAAATCGTGCAGTCCAAAATTTGTGCTCATCAAAAGAATCACAATAACCGTAACGCTCATCGACACGACGCCTGCAGCAATGTCGAACACGATATCCGCAAAAAATTGTCCATATTCTCGATAAGTGTCCTTGTTCTGGAAAAGCATACACAGCGCTGGCAACGTCGTCGCAAAAATTTCTATCATCAACATTCTTTTCAAGTCAAAAGGATAGAAAAATTCATTATACATTATTCCGCCAACCGAGAAAAACACAACGGCAAGCATTATAAAAATGTTCTTCATTGCATAGAGAGATACAATCTTTTTGACGTTGTATACCGCGCGTTGCCCTTCTTGGAAAGCCTTGACTATGTTTGTCAAGTCATTGTCCGCCACAAGCACATCAGCGATATATTTGCACGTCTCCGTCGCAGAGTCGAGCACGATTGCGCAGTCTGCCTCGTTGAGCGCGAGCGCGTCATTTGCGCCGTCGCCGATAACAACAACCGTCTTGCCTTGTTCTTGCAAGCAGTCTACAATCTCCATTTTTTGCTTTGGCGAAACCGTCCCAAAAACATTGCAACCTTTCATTTTCGATTGCAATTCTTTGTTGGTCAGCCATTGACAATTGACATATCTTTCCGCTTTTTCGATGCCACATCTTTCCGCGACTTTGCTGACGACCACGCCGTCGTCGCCAGAAAACATTTTTACTTCTATGCCTTCGTTTATCAACCAATCAACAACCGAATATGCGCCATATCTCAGAGAGTCCGACATCGCAAAAACTGCGAGTGGCGTCGTGACGCTTTTGTCAAAGTTCTCCACATCGTCGTCGAAACTTACAACTCCGACAAGATAGCGACCAATATTTTCTTCTTCCGAGCAAAACTCCGCAAAGTGCCGATTGTAGCAACTTACCGCGGTGATATGTCCGATTGCGTATTTGTGTCCATTTGTAAGCGTAATTGCAACATAATCGTCGCCTTCTTCGATTGAAGAATATTCTATCGGCTTGCCAAACATACATTCCGCCAACATTGCGCGCTCGAATGCGGGCTGCGCGTGAATCTCAGTCACCGCCGTGACAATGACGTCTTGCAAGTTGTCTTGCGCTTCGCCAAAAAACTTCTTTTTGTCAACTTGCCACTTGTTGTTGGTCAACGTGCCCGTTTTGTCAATCAAAACAACGTCAGCGATAGCCAACGTCTCAAGGCTGTCCAAAGTTTGTGGAATGACATTAAATTTTATGACTTTCGAGACAGAAAGCGCTATGCACGAGTTGCTGACAAGGAACATTCCTATCGGCAACATTGTCATAATCGCGCTCGACAATCTGATGAACGATATATTCAAGTTGTTGCCCATAAAAAATTCTACGCAAAACATAAAAAGCGCGCACAACACGGCGCAACCGCCAAGTGTCGCCGTCATACGATTGACAATTTTGAAAACTTTTGACTGTGGCGCGCCATTCGATTTGTCGGCAGGATTGATAAGTCGCATTATTTGTCGCGCGTTTCCTACGCCTGTTGCTCGACAAATTGCATTGCCTATCATCGCGGTTGTCGCCGCCATAATCTGGTCGCCAACGCTTTTTTTGATGATATGATTTCCGCCACGGAAAACCGCCTCGTCCATAAACAAAAAACCTTCCGCAATCTTTGCGTCGGCAGGCACACGCATTTCTCCTTCGACAACAAACACGTCGTCAACAACGAGCTGTTCGAACGATATCTTCTTTCTTTCGCCATTGCGAATGACGGTAATGTCTTGCACGATTTTGAATCGCTTTTTGTTGATAATTTTTCTTGAGCGCAATTCCAACCAAATGCTTATGCCAAGATTTGCGATAAGCATAATGCCACTGTAGGTGTAATCATAAGCGCCGATATAGAAAAGAATGCCCAACACTATCATATAAATAATGTTGATTGCGCTGAAAATGTTGCGCAAAATAATCTCAAGGACCGACCTTTGATTTGCGATAGCATTTTTGACATTCGTCTCGCCACGCAATTGCCTCATTTTTACTTCTTCGTCGCTCAGCCCAAGTTCCAGTGACGGCAACGCGCGAGTAACGCCCGACAAAGCCTTGTCGACGTCGCGCGCCTCTCTATAATCTTCTCTTTTCTTGCCGTGTTGTTTCACTTGCTGCACTCTCAATTCTTTTTTGCTACGCCATTGACACGCATTGTGATATCAATCGCGCCTATCAACTTTCTCACGCCAAGGCTCGACTTTGCAGGCACCATAAAAGGCACTCTTTGATAAGCCAGCGTCTTGGAAACGTCGCGCGGATGCAACTTTAGAATTTCGCATTCTTCGTTGTCCAACGGCAAAGCGAGATGAACCTTGAGAGTTTTTCCGCCGATTGTAATTTTTGCAAGTTGTTTTCTCAACTGGCTGTAAGTGCAAGCTCTGCCAGAGAATCTTGCTTTGACATTGGAATAGCTCATCAACTTTTCGTTGAGCAAAGCAAAATAATTTCTGCCTTCTTCGCCCAAAGCTGACACTCTATCCTCAAATTTTGTAACTGTGTTTTCCATAATACTTCCCACTCTTCCTTCGTTTGCCACTTTTGTATGCAATCTATTCTATTCCCATTTTTTCTTTTCGTCAAGTTTCTTCTTGACTTTCTTTTGTTGTTATTTAATATATTATTTCTAATCTTTTTTTAAATTTGTTTTTTGACTTTTTTGTTATTTGTTTTCTTCGCTCAACGCTTGCGTGATTGCGATTGCCAGTTGGTCGGGGCAAGACGTTGACTTCCACCCACACTTGATTCCTGCGCACTTCGCGATTATATCTTGCGCTTTCATTCCGTCGATGAGCTTGCCAATGCCTTGCAAGTTGCCGTTGCAACCGCCACGGAATGATGTGTTTGTCACCACTCCGCCGTTGATATCGAATTCTATTTGAGACGAACACGTCCCCTTTGTCTTGTAAATGTAATGCATTTTGTCACCTTTTGTTTTGCCGAGAAAGCAAACAACTGTTTTTCGCGAGCAATTTTTTGCTACTCGTTTTTCAACTTATTTTTTACTAGCGCTTGTCGCTCAATCTACTTGCTTCGCGAGACACCTTTTGTTTTGTTCGACACTCTTTGTTCTAGACAATACTCGACAACGGAACTGACACTTTGACAAGTCCGTCATAATTGCCCGTTGGCGCCGTTGTAACCACTCTGCCGTTTTCTTTTGTCGCCTTTGCAAGCAAATCTTTCAAGGTCCATCTTACTGTTTTTGTTCCAAAAGTAGCGTTGATGATGACCATATCGAATATTACGC
>JAVXBP010000054.1:0-10180 GCA_036659935.1 Clostridia bacterium | reverse complement strand
GAATTTCTTCCGTCTTTTTTGATACCTATTGTTATATATTTTTATGTTTGTTAAGCAATTCTATACTTATTATTATTTGATATTTATTAATTACTTTTTTGATTATGTTTTATTTATTTAAAATAATCAACACCGCTTTCGAACAAGCGCATATCATAATTGCCTTCGACGTTTTTGTAAAGGTTTGCGTCAAATCTTTCCGCGTGTCCCATCTTTCCAAGAACTTTGCCGTCAGGCGAAATTATCCCCTCAATCGCATACATACTTCCATTTGGGTTGTAAGGCGATTGCATTGTAGCCGAGCCAAATTGGTCAACATATTGCGTCGCAACTTGCCCGCTTTTGATAATTTTTTCGAGCTCAACCTGAGAGGAAACAAATCTTCCTTCGCCGTGGCTGACAGGCACGCTGTAGACGTCATTTACTTTGCAATTTGCAAGCCAAGGCGACTTGTTTGTCGCAACTCTAACGTTGACAATCGTCGAAACGTGACGAGAAATGTTGTTGAAGGTCAAAGTTGGCGCTTCCAACTGTTGTTCTCTTATATCGCCATAAGGCACAAGCCCGAGTTTTATCAAGGCTTGGAAACCATTGCAAATGCCGATTGCCAAGCCGTCGCGCTTGTACAAAAGTTCCATAACCGCGTCAGAAATTGCCTTGTTTTTGAATGTTGTCGCAATAAATTTTCCGCTTCCGTCCGGTTCGTCACCACCGCTAAAGCCACCGGGGAAAGCAAGAATTTGCGCGTTGTTGAGCGCTTTTACAATCGCCCTTGCGCTTTCTTCGATATCTTTTGCCGATTGGTTTTTGATGATAAGCACATTCGCTTTTGCGCCAGCGCGTTCAAATGCGCGAGCAGTGTCATATTCGCAGTTTGTCCCAGGGAAAACAGGAATAAAGACATTTGGTTTGACAATGTTTTTTGACATATTTTGAACTTTTCTCGCGCAACAATTGAGATTGCCGACTTCACCGACAGCAGGCGCTGTCAAAGGAAAAATTTTGTCGAGCGTGTTTGTATATGCGCAAACAATATCGTCCATTTTGATTGATTCTCCGTTGACTTTTGCCGTGTAAGTGTCATTCAACTTGCCGACAAAACGCGGTTCAAACGCCGTCAAATCGCTTATATCGTCACAAAGCAAGACAAAATCGCCAAAATACGGTTTAAAATCTTCTTCTGTAACATTGCACTCAACGCCAGCTTTGTTGCCAACGCAAGCCTTGAACAATGCCGCCACAACACCGCCTTCTTCGACAACGTTGCAAGCTTTTATTTTGCCGTTTGCGACAGCGATTGAGATTGCGCCAAAGAGTTCTTTAAGTTTTGCAAAGTCAGGAACAAAATATTTGTCGCGTGGCAACGCGATGTGATAAATGTTTTTCGCGCCACTTTTTTCGCCAAAGCAATTTGTGATAATTTTGCTAGCTTTTGTGATGCCCATAGCGAAAGATATAACCGTCGGTGGCACGTCAATGTGCTCAAAAGTGCCACTCATACTGTCTTTTCCGCCGATTGCGCCAACTTCCATGCCAAGTTGAGCGTAAAGCGCGCCAAGCAAAGCAGACAAAGGCTCGCCCCAACGCTTTGGGTCTTTGTTCAATCTTTTGAAAAATTCTTGCAACGAAAGTCTTATCGTTGACAACTCTACGCCACTCGCGATAAGTTTCGAAAGTGACAAAACGATTGAATAAATGCTTCCAACAAAAGGCGATTCGCTCATCAATTGTGGCGAACAACCATAACTTGAGACAGTCGCTGTGTCGGTGTGTCCGCTTACTGGTGGTTTGGACGCCATAACAATTGACGGCGTGAGTTGGAATTTTCCGCCAAACGGCATAAGAATTGAGCCACCGCCGATAGTTGAGTCAAATATTTCGCCAAGCCCTTTTGTCGAACAAACATTGAGTCGAGAAAGTTCGCCAAAAATTGCTTTTTTGATATCATTTTCTTTGAGCGCTTGTTGCGTTTGTGGTTGAATTTGTGACATATAATTTGTCGCGTTGTCGCAAACAACAACTTTTTGGCTTTGTTTTACGCCGTTTGTATCAAGGAAAGCCCTTTGCAAATTGACAATGCAATTGCCAGCGTAGAACATTCTCAAAAGTCCATTGTCTGTGACTGTCGCAACGGCAGTCGCGATAAGGTTTTCTTTGTGCGCGCAGTCAATAAATTTGTCGACGTCGTTCTTGTCGAGAACAACCGCCATACGCTCTTGTGACTCAGAAATAGCCAACTCTGTGCCACTGAGTCCGTCATATTTTTTCGGCACTTTGTCGAGCATAATGTCCAAGCTGTCAGCAAGTTCGCCAATCGCGACCGACACGCCACCTGCGCCAAAGTCATTGCATTTTACAATCAATTTGCTGACCGCGCTATTGCGGAAAAGCCTTTGAATTTTTCTTTCTGTCGGAGGGTTGCCCTTTTGCACTTCCGCGCCACAAACTTCAACCGACTTTTCTGTGTGCGCCTTTGACGAGCCCGTCGCTCCGCCACAACCGTCACGGCCTGTTTCTCCGCCGAGCAAAACTATTACGTCACCAACAATAGGCTTGCGTCTTACGACGTTTTCTTTTGGCGCGCCAGCGATAACATAACCAGTTTCCAATCTTTTTGCGCAATAATTTGGGTGGTACATTTCTGCGACAATGCCAGTCGCAAGTCCAATTTGGTTGCCATAGCTCGAAAAGCCACTCGCGGCAGTTTTTGTGATAACGCGTTGTGGCAATTTGCCTTTGAGCGTCTCGTCAATAGGCGTGCGAGGGTCAGCGCAACCAGTCACGCGCATCGCTTGATATACATAAGTTCTGCCCGACAACGGGTCTCTTATCGCTCCGCCAAGGCAAGTCGCAGCGCCACCAAAAGGTTCAATTTCGGTTGGGTGGTTGTGCGTTTCGTTCTTGAACATAATGAGCCATTTTTCTATTTTTCCGTCATTGTCGACGTCAACTTCGACCGAGCAAGCGTTTATTTCGTCGCTTTGGTCAAGGTTGTTGAGTTTGCCGAGTTTCTTGAGTTTTTTGACACAAATTGTCGCGATATCCATCAAACAACGATATTTGTCAGGTCTTGCGGAATTGAATTCTTGATAAAGTTCTTGATATTGATTGAGCGCGATATTAATGTGTGGGTTGTCGCTGTCAATCATTATGTCGACGAGCTCCGTCGCAAAAGTTGTGTGGCGACAGTGGTCCGACCAATAAGTATCAATAACTTTGAGTTCGGTTTCGGTTGGGTTTCTTTTTTCGCTCGCAAAATAATTTCTTACAAATATCAAGTCTTCAACGCTCATTGCAAAGCCAATCTTCGCGTGATAATTTGCAATTTCTTCGTCAGTTTTTGTCACAAAGCCGTCGATTGTTGGCACTGTGAGATTGAGAATTGTTTCGCTCGCAAGAGTTGACGGAATGTTCATAACGCCCTCTCTGCTCTCGACTGGGTTGATAACGTAATTTTTTATTTTCGCAAGTCCGTTGTCATCAACGCCACGCACGGCATAAACCTTTGCGCAACGAATAAGTGGGCGAGTTTGCATTGACAAAAGCTGAACGCATTGCATTGCGCTATCCGCTCGCTGGTCATATTGCCCCGGCAAATACTCCACGACAAAAACTTTGTAGCCGTCCAATGTTGGCAAGTTGTTTTCGTACAAATTGTCGACAGGCGCTTCACTGAAAACAGTGGTTTTTGCGCTGTTCAAAATGTTTTGGTCGAGCCCTTCGATATCATAGCGAATAAATTCTTTGATATCTTGAACGCTCAAACCAAGCAAAACTTTGACATCTGACAAAAGCTTTGTTGATGCGACATTGTAACCGTCTTTTTTCTCTACGTATAATCTTTGTACCATTTTAACCTACCTTATTTCTTTATTCCGATATCTTTGCGATAGAACATTTTATCAAATGATATTTTTTCTACATTTCTATAAGCGACTTCGCGCGCTTGTTCAATATCCTTGCCACACGCGGTGACGCCAATAACGCGTCCGCCATTTGTAACAAGTTTGCCGTCGAGAATTTTTGTGCCAGCGTGGAAAAGCATAACGCCGTCATCGAGCTTTCCAATTTCTATTGGCAAGCCTTTGTCATATTTTTCTGGGTAACCGCCGCTCGCCACAACGACGCAAACGCAAGCGTTGTCCGACCATTTTATATCAATTTTGTCGAGTTTTTCGTCCACAACTGCAAGAAAAATATCCAACAAGTCGCTTTCCAATCTTGGCAAAATAACTTGTGTCTCAGGGTCGCCAAAACGCGCGTTGTATTCAAGCACTTTTATCCCGTCCGCCGTGAGCATAAGTCCAAAATAAAGCACGCCCTTAAAAGTTCTGCCTTCTTGTTCCATAGCTTTGATTGTTGGGACAATAATATCGCCAAAAACCTGCTTTGACATCTCGTCAGTATAGAATTTGGACGGAGAAAATGTCCCCATTCCGCCAGTATTCAAGCCCTTGTCGTCGTCATATGCGCGTTTGTGATCTTGCGAAGAAACCATAGGAATTATTGTTTTTCCGTCCGTAAAGCACAAAATAGAAACTTCTCTGCCGACCATAAATTCTTCTATTACGACCTTGTTGCCTGCGCTCGAAAACTTCAAATCAATCATCATTTCTTTGAGCGCATCAAGACCTTCTTGCAAGTTTTGACAAATAACAACGCCCTTTCCAAGCGCCAAGCCGTCGGCTTTGACCACAAGTGGGAACTTCGCGTTTTTGACATATTCGCAAGCCAACTCAAAATCGTCGAACTCTCTGTAATCTGCCGTTGGAATATTGTATTTTCTCATCAAATTTTTCGAAAAAGCCTTTGATGCCTCGATGATAGCCGCGTTTTTTCTTGGTCCGAAAGCCTTGTGACCTTTTTCTTCCAACAAATCGACAAGCCCGTTTGCGAGCGGGTCGTCAGGCGCGACAACTGTCAAGCCAATATCCTTGTGATTGTCCAGAAAGTCCACAATTTTGTCGAATTCCATGACTCCGATATTGTGACATTCCGCAATCTCCGCGATGCCCGCGTTGCCCGGCAAGCAATAAATTTTTTCTACATTTTTGCTTCGAGCGAGCGACCAACAAATGGCGTGCTCTCTGCCACCGCTTCCAATAACCAAAACGTTCATTTTTTTCTCCATTAATGTTTGAAATGTCTCTCTCCGCTAAACACCATCGCGATGCCAAATTTGTCGCACGCGTCAATGCTTTGTTGGTCGTTTTTGCTGCCACCAGGTTGCATAATCGCAGCAATTCCACCGCGGTTTGCTTCTTCCACACAATCTTCGAACGGGAAGAAAGCATCGCTCGCGAGAACTGCTCCCTTTGTGTCAACCAAAGAGTGTTCAATCGCTTGTTTTGTGGCTCTTATGCGGTTTACTTGTCCGCAACCAATGCCAAGAATAACTTTATTTTTCGCGACAACAATCGCGTTTGACTTTGTATGTTTTACAACTTTCATTGCAAAAATCATATCTTCAATTTGTTGCTCGGTTGGTTGCGCAACTGTAACTTGTTGAATTTTTTCTTTGTCAACGACTGTTTTGTCATATTCTTGCACAAGCAGTCCGCCGAGAACCTTTTTCATATCATAACAATTCTCTGGAATAGCGGTCGCAATATTGTCCAACTTCAAAAGTCTTATATTCGGTTTTTGTTCAAGAATAGCGAGCGCGTCTTTGTCAAAGTCAGGCGCGACAACAATCTCAATAAAAATGCTGTGAATTTGCTCTGCAGTGGCTTTGTCAATCGTCCTGTTGGACGCTACAATTCCGCCAAAAATTGACGTTGGGTCAACCGCGTATGCTTTTGCGTAAGCCTCGGAAATAGTATTTGCCGTCGCCACTCCGCAAGGGTTTGCGTGTTTTACCGCGACAATTGTTGGCTCAGAGAATTCTCTCAGCAAGTCAAGCGCGCCGTTTGTGTCGTTGATATTGTTGTAAGACAATTCTTTGCCGTGCAACTGAACCGCCGTTGACAAACTTCCTTTGACGTCGAACGCTTCCTTATAGAAAACGCCTTTTTGATGAGGGTTTTCTCCATAACGCATATCTTGCGCCTTGTCGAACGCCATTGTCAGCTGTTCTGGGAACTCGATGTTGAGTTTTTGTCTGAGATAATTTGCTATCAAAGTGTCATAATATGACGTATGTTGATAAACTTTGTACATAAGGTAGAACTTTGTGTCCAAGGTTACGCCACCGTTTGCAAGCTCGTCCAACACTTTTGAATAGTCTCTTGGGTCAACGACAACGGTCACGTCTTGATAATTTTTCGCCGCGCTTCTGAGCATTGTCGGTCCGCCGATATCAATATTTTCTATCGCGGTTTGCAACTCAATGTTCGGTTGCGAAACTGTTTGTTTGAAAGGATAAAGGTTGACCACAACGATATCAATAGTATTGATATTCATTTTCTCAAGGAAGTCCATATGTTCTTTGTTGCTTCTTATCGCAAGCAAGCCTGCGTGAACTTTTGGGTGCAAAGTCTTAACTCTGCCGTCCAAACACTCCGGGAAACCTGTTATTGCAGTGATGTCAATCGCTTGCAAGCCAGCTGCGGTCAACGCCTTGAGCGTGCCACCTGTAGAAACGATTTCGTAACCAAAATTGATAAGGCTTTGAGCCAATTCAACAATGCCTGTTTTGTCTGAAACGCTGATAAGTGCTCTCTTTTTCATTTTGAATTTGTCCTTTTATCTAAAATTTTGTTATCTTTACAAGAAAGCACTATCCAAAACTCTCATTTTGAATAATGCTTTTTCTTTCATTCGCACAATTTTGCCACGACTTGCGGCAAAAGTTTATGTTCCAATTCCAACACGCGCTTTTGCAAGCTTTCCGCGCTGTCATTTTCCAATATTTTGACTTTTTCTTGCGCGATAATTTTGCCCGTGTCCGCGCCTTCGTCAACATAATGCACGGTTGCGCCGCTTTCTTTTTCGCCTGCAGCAATGACCGCCTCGTGGACGCGCATTCCATACATACCTTTCCCACAAAATTTTGGAATTAACGCAGGGTGAATATTGACGATTTTGTTGGGATATTTGTTGATTATCACACTTGTAACAATGCTGAGATAGCCAGCCAAAACAATCAACTCAATGTTGTATGGCGCAAGATATTCCACAATCGCATTGTCGCGCTCGATTATGTCGCCAAACGTTTTTTGTTCAAAAACTTTCGACGGAATATTATGTTTTTTCGCTCGCTCCAACGCAAAAATTCCGCTTTTGTTGGAGACAACGCAAACAACGTTGCCGTTTATATTACCGTTTTCGCAATTGTCAATAATTGATTGCATATCGCTACCAGAGCCGGAAACAAAAACAGCTATATTTTTCACAGTTCAACGCCCTCTTTGTCAACAACTTCGCCGATAACATAAGCTTTCTCGCCGAGTTTTTCCGCCGCCGCTACAACTGCGTTTGCAATCGAAGGGTCAACCGCGATAACCATACCAATGCCCATGTTGAAAGTGTTGCACATTTTTCTATCGTCGATTTGCGCAATTTCTTGCATCGCCTTGAAAATTTTTGGAAGCGGATAACTGCTTCTGTCCAACTTTATGCCAAGACCAGCAGGAATGATACGAGGAATGTTCTCGATAAAGCCACCGCCAGTGATATGCGCGATGCCTTTGAGCTCAAACTGTTCGATAAGGCTCAAAATTGTTTTTACATAAATTTTTGTAGGTGTGAGAACCAATTCTGCAGGTGTGCAACCAAGTGTCGCGTTGAATTTTGTAAGGCTTTCTTTGTCTTCGCCAAACAACTTTCTCACAAGCGAATAACCATTGCTGTGAATTCCGCTTGATGCAAGACCAACAAGTTTGTCTCCAGCTTTGATAGTTTTTCCGTTTATTATTTTGTTCTTTTTTGCAATTCCTACCGCAAAACCTGCGATATCATATTCGTCTTGCGCATAGAAACCAGGCATCTCAGCAGTCTCTCCGCCAATCAAAGCGCAAGAAGATTGTCTGCAACCGTCAGAAACGCCCTTTACGATTTGAGCGACTTTCTCTGGGTCGAGCTTGGACAATGCGATATAATCAAGGAAAAACAAAGGTTTTGCGCCTTGGCAAACGATATCGTTTACGCACATAGCCACAGCGTCAATGCCGATGGTGTCGTGCTTGTCAAAGACAAATGCATAACGCAATTTTGTGCCGACGCCGTCAGTTCCTGCTACCAAGCAGTCCCCGTCTTCTTTGTCGTCCAACGCATAGAAGCCACCAAAGCTTCCAAGGTCACCCAAAACGCTGCTGTTGTAAGTTGTTTTGACATACTGTTTCATGAGCTTGACAGCTTCGTAGCCTGCCTCTACATCTACGCCAGCTGATTTGTAATCAATAGCCATATTAAAACTCCTTTGTGTTTCTATTGTGATGCCGAACACAATGCATTTGTTTATGAATAAAAATTATTCTTCAATTTATGTTGCAAATTGTTGCAATTGATGTCGCAACTTTGCATTGTCTTGACATATTATTGCAATTCTTGTTGCAACTTTGCGTCGTCTTGACAAATTTTCTCCGCCATTGTCGCCTTGTAATCAACCATTTTTTTCATCAAAATTGGATATTTTACCGACAATATTTGCACCGCGAGAAGTCCTGCGTTGAGACTGCCGTTGATAGCCACGCAAGCCACTGGAATTCCGCTTGGCATTTGAACCATAGAAAGCAAGCTGTCCATGCCGTCCATTGTCGAGCTTTTGACTGGAAGTCCAATCACAGGAAGTGGCGTAAACGCCGCGATAACTCCGCCCAAGTGCGCCGCTTTTCCTGCCGCGCAAATGATAACCTCAATGTTGTTGTCAATCGCTTCTTCTGCAAACTTGTGAGCAAGGTCAGGCGTTCTGTGCGCAGAAATTACATGCGCGACAACTTCGACCTCGAATTTTTTCAAAATATCAATTGCTGGCTTAACGACATCCAAGTCGCTTATGCTACCCATTATTACCGCTACCTTTGGCATAAAATTCTCCTTTTTTGACATTGAGACAGAAAACCAAAATTGTGTGATTGCTCGAGAATTTTCTCTCTCAATTTATTTACAATATCTTATCACATTTTGCCATACTTTTGCAAGAAAAATGCCCCCTTTTTCGACATAAATTTTTTTATTGATTTTATTATCGAAAGTTTAACGGAAAAAAGTTATGCACATAGCCAAAAATTATGCAAAACTGCTTTTTCGCTAGCAAATACGAACATTTCGACGACTTATCCACAGGGTTATCCACTTAAAGGCGGTTTTATCCACAAAATTCAATTTTCTTGCATACTCTTGTATTTTTATTAAATTGTACAATATTTAACAATAAATTTGTTGATTTTAAGTGATATTTTCACTTATTTTTGCATAAAATTTATTAGTCGCAATTTGCTTATTTTTTAACAAAAGGAATAATAAATTATTTTACACAAATTTTACATTTTGTATTGACGGAAGCTTGAAAGTGTGGTTTAATATATATGCGCCTATGCGCAATAAAATTATGAGGTAGTAAATGAAAAAAGTTATTTTATCAGTTCTTACGCTTGCAATTTTGATTACAAGCTGCCTTTTTTGCTTTGTCGGCTGCGACAAAAAGCCAGAACCAATGTCTTTTGAACCTGTTGACTATTCCAAAATGACAGCAAAAGCAAACCTTGACGCTTATGAGCTCTTTGTTGAACTTCGTGACCGCATGGCAATCACCACAAATTATGTGAGAGAAGAATATTTTGCTTTTGACGCCGACGCGCAATTGATGAACCCTACTCAACAAAACAAATATATCGTAAAACGCGATGGCGACAATATTTTTTCTGAGTCTATTACGATTGGCGAGTTGCAAGGCGACGCTCACACCGCGTCAAGATATTTCTATGACGCAAGCAAAGATTCTCTCTACAGCTTTATCACAGAGGACAAAAAAATTGTCCCAGGCAAGCCGAAAGACGAGATTGACAAATTCCGCGTTACTCAATGGGGCGATTATGCAATCTACAAAGACGGCGAATTGACAAAAGCCGACAGATTGAAAAGATTTAAGACTCACATCGCAACATATGATTTGACCAAAAAAGATTATATCGACAAGACTTCTGATATGAAAGTTTATGAGAAAAAAGACACCCTATATTTTACTTTGACACTCGACTGCTCAGAGGCGATTATGACCACTGTCCAAAAAGTCGCTCGC
>JAVXBP010000053.1:0-10372 GCA_036659935.1 Clostridia bacterium | reverse complement strand
TAAACATATTTCTTCTCGCTATATTATTCGCTCATTTTCACGCTCAAATTGTGAAGGCGGAATATATTGCATTGATAGCCTTCTCATAATCTTGGCTCGCTACTCCGACGATAATATTCAACTCGGACGAACCTTGGTCAATCATACAAATGTTTATGCTTGCCTTGGCGAGAGCGGTGCAAAGTTTTGCGGCTGTGCCCATATTGTAAGACATTGCGTGACCAACGGTGGCGATAAGGGCGATGCCGGTTTTGATTTCTATGTGGTCAGGTTGAACTGTCTTTTTGATACGGTCGATGATAACTTCTTCTTTGCCTGCGAGTTCGCTGTCAGCGACAACAACGCTGAGCGTGTCGATTCCGCTTGGCATATGCTCGAAGCTGATGTTGTAATATTCAAAAACCGACATTACGCGACGGGCAAAACCGAGCTCAGAGTTCATCATTGATTTCTCAATAAAAACTATGCTATAGCCCTTTTTGCCAGCAATGCCAGTGATAGTGTGCTTTGATTGTTTTTCTTTTGGGACGTTCGCGACAATCATTGTGCCTTTGACTTCTGGCGCAAAAGTGTTGCGAATGTTGATAGGAATATTGCTTTCTTTGACAGGGAAAATTGATTCTGGGTGCAAGACGTTCGCGCCCATATAAGAAAGCTCGCGCAATTCTTTGTAAGAAAGAATTTCAATTGGCAAAGGGTTGGACACAACTCTTGGGTCGGCAGTCATAAAGCCATTGACGTCCGTCCAGTTCTCATAGACTTCCGCCTTGACAGCGCGCGCGATAACAGCGCCCGTGACGTCAGAGCCACCGCGAGAAAATGTGTGCACTCCGCCCAATTCGTCAGCGCCAAAAAAGCCCGGAATTACGGCGTAAGGAATAGACTTGAGAGTTGCTTCGACTATGCGATTTGTTTTTTCCGCTTGGAAGTTGCCGTTTTCGTCGAAAGCGATAATATCTTTCGCGTCAACAAATTCAAAGCCAAGAACTTTTGCGATTACAACGCCACTGAGATATTCTCCGCGAGAGGCGCAAAATTCCGACGTGCGATATTTCAACATATCCGCTTCGACTTTGTCGAGCTCGGCGTTGATGTCCATATCGAGCCCAAGGTCGTCGACAATGCCCTCGAAACGCTTTCTGATAAGCGAAAAAGTTGCCTGACATTCTCCATTGATTTCCAAGTCGTGATAGCAAGCGTAGAGCAAGTCTGTCACTTTGTGGTCTTGCGAAAAACGCTTGCCCGGCGCAGAAACAACGACATACTTGCGTGTTTTGTCCGATTTTATAATTCCTGCGACTTGATTGATTGCTTTCGCATCAGCCATTGACGTACCGCCAAATTTTACAACCTTTGTATTCATATAGAAAAACTCCTATCCAATCTCTCGACCTAGTTATTTATAATAATTACTAAACATCTTACATTTTAACCGAAAGCGCCTTTTATTGCAACTATTTTAAAATAATTTGTCAAATTTGGGCAAAATAATACAATCACCAAAAACCGATGATTGTATTAGCTCAAGGTTATTTCCGTTGGAACAACGGCGAGCGCGTTAGCTCAAGGTTATCCAAAGTGGAATATGATTGATTGCGTTACATTATTGCATTGTTTTGTGATTTTTTCGTCGGAATATCAACAATTATATTAATTAATTATTATTTCAATCAATATTCCATTGATTGCGTTGCATTATCGCGTTTTTTGTGATTTTTCAGTTGGAATATGATTGATTGCGTTGCCTTGTCGTGTTGTTATTGATATTTTGCGCGCGCGACAGCTTCCAACCAACCCATAATCTTTTTTCCGCGTTGCTCGTCCGCCATTGCAGGAGAAAATATCTTGTTAATCGAGCATTTTTGTTTGATTTCGTCAATGCTTTTCCACATTCCGCACCCGAGCGCGGCAAGATAGAACGCGCCCAAAGCGGTCGTCTCGATGTTGGACGGACGCACGACGTTTGTGTTGAGAATGTCCGCTTGGAATTGCATCAGCACGTTGGAAACGCAAGCTCCGCCGTCAACGTTGAGCGACAAAATTTTGTGTCCAAGGTCAACTTCCATTGCGTGCGCGACGTCGAAAACTTGATATGCGATTGACTCAAGCGCCGCTCGCACAAAGTGTTCGCGCGTTGCTCCGCGAGTAAGTCCGCTGACCGTTCCGCGCGCTTTCGCGTCCCAGTGTGGCGCGCCAAGCCCGACAAACGCAGGCACGATATACACGCCGTTTGTGTCGGTGGTTCTTTCTGATATCTCGTCGGCTTCCCTTGCGGAAGATATGATTTTCATCTCGTCTCTCAGCCATTGCAAGACAGCTCCGCCCACAAAAACGCTCCCTTCCAAGGCATATTGCGGTCTGCCGTTTTGTTGGCTCGCGCACAAGGTCGTTATCAGTCCGCGCTTTGAGTTTACAAAGTGCTCGCCAGTGTTCACAAGTGTAAAACAGCCCGTGCCGTAAGTATTTTTGCCACAGCCTTCTTCTGTGCAAACGTGCCCAAAAAGAGCGGCTTGTTGGTCGCCAGCCACGCCCGTGATAGGAATTTCCGCCCCGACCACGTCTTTGTCCGTGTAGCCAAACAAGTGCGCCGACGGACAAACTGTCGGCAACATATTCTCAGGCACGCCCAACAATTGAACAAGTTGTTTGTCCCAACAAAGGTCCTTGATATTGTACATCATCGTGCGCGACGCGTTTGTATAGTCGGTCGCGTGAATTTTTCCGCCCGACAACTTCCACATAAGAAAAGTGTCAATCGTGCCAAAAAGCAACTTGCCTTGTGCCGCGAGTTTTTTTGCGCCGTCCACGTTGTCCAATATCCATTTGATTTTTGTACCGCTAAAATACGCGTCAATCGGCAAGCCTGTTTTTTCGAAAACGAGATTTGCGAGCCCTTGATTTTTGAGTTCTTCGCAAATATCCGCCGTGCGACGGCATTGCCAAACGATAGCGTTGCAAACTGCTTTTCCGCTTTCTTTGTCCCAAACAACGGTTGTTTCGCGCTGATTTGTAATGCCAATCGCGGTGATTTCCGTCATCAACAAGCCCGCTTTTGCAACGGCTTCTTTCAACACGTCGAGTTGCGTGTTCCAAATGTCCTGCGGATTGTGTTCAACCCACCCTGCGACGGGATAAATTTGACGGAATTCTTCTTGCGCCTTGGCGAGAGTGTTGCCGTCAGCGTCATAGACGATTGCGCGCGAACTTGTCGTGCCTTGGTCGAGCGAAACAAAATATTTTCTCATAATTTTCTCCACCCTTATTGAATTTTTTTGTCGATATTTTTTGTCGCGACAAAGTCAATGCCGAGCCCAAGAATATCTTTGCAAATGACATCGCCGATTGCCACGGGGGCTGTTACAACAACATTTGTCAACAACTCCAACGCCTCGAATATTTGCGCTTTTGGAATCGCCTGACTTGTCTTGACTGACACCATATTGCCCTGTCCGCCAGCCACGCGCGCCACGCTTGTGACAGTTCTCAAGGGACAAGTCACTTCGTCTTTGCCATATTTTGCGCCACGCGGACAAGTGTTTCCGCTGACTTTGATATTGTTTTTGTCACTGTCGTCCACCACCAAGTGGCAACCTATAGGACAACAAATACATGTCATTTCTTGCATATTGCGTCTCCTTTGAGTTCAACGACAAGCGACTTTCCTTGTCTGATTTGTTCGACCTGTTCCGCGCGCAAGTCTACGACTTCCATTTCTCCTGGCGCGACAATAGGGCGCTTTTTCGCGACAATTTCTTGTCCGTCAAGGCTTATTGACAGCGTAACGTTGCGGAAAACATTCGCCACGCGCATTTTGAGTTTTATGCCACCGCTGGCTTGCTTGGATATCTTCTGTGGGACAACATAACGCACGCCATTTTGCGCGGTGATTTCCACAAATTCGCCCTGCTTTTTGCCATCTCGAATATACTCCGCGGCGCACTTGCCAGCGTGCGCGCTTTCTTCGCTGACAAAGTCAACAAGGTCATGCACGTGCAAGTCATTTCCGCATTGGAAAATTCCGTCAACGCTCGTCATCATATCGTCGCTTACGTCCGCGCCGCCCGTGACTCTGTTGAGTTTCACGCCAGCGAGTTTCGCGATTTCGTTTTCTGGCAACAAGCCCACGCTGAGCAAAAGCGTGTCGCATTCAATCTCTTGCGCCGTTGACATAATAGGTTGCAACTTGCTATCGACTTCCGCTATTACGACGGACGATATTCTTCCGCTGCCTTTGATATCCACAACCGTGTGCGAAAAAATGAGCGGAATGTCAAAGTCGCGCAAGCATTGCGCAATGTTGCGGTTGAGCCCTGACGAATAAGGCATAAGCTCGACCACCGCCTTGACTTTTGCCCCCTCGAATGTCATTCTTCTCGCCATAATCAAGCCAATGTCGCCACTGCCAAGAATTACGACTTCTTTGCCGACCATATAGCCGTCGATATTGACGAGTTTTTGCGCCGTCCCAGCGGAAAATATCCCAGCGCAACGACTGCCCGGAATGTTTATTCCGCCACGCGGACGCTCTCTGCAACCGCACGCCAAAATTATCGCTTTCGCTTGCAATTCGAATACGCCCTCGCTTTCGTTCACGCAAGATATGTGTCTTTTGTCGTCAATATTGATGACGGTCGAGCAAAGTTTGCATTCGATATTTCTCTCTTTGACCGCTTGAATATAACGGTCGGCATACTCCGGACCAGTCAATTCTTCTTTGAAAGTGTGCAAGCCAAAGCCATTGTGAATGCACTGATTGAGAATTCCGCCAAGGTTGTTTTCTCTCTCGAGAATCAAAATGTCCCTTTCGCCCGCGTCATAAGCCGCAGCCGCAGCCGCCAAGCCAGCAGGCCCACCGCCAATGATAACCAAATTTTTATTTAACATTTTTCACCGCCCCGACAAGCAAGTTTGAGCCCTTGTCATTTTTTGTAATTTCCGTCATCGGCGCGCCTGTTTCACGTGAAATAATCTCCATTATTCTCGCCGTGCAAAAGCCAGCCTGACATCTGCCCATGCCTGCGCGAACGCGGCGTTTGACTCCGTCAAGATCCCTTGCGCCGACAGGTCGGCGAATGCATTCTACAATCTCGCCCTCCGTCACCATCTCACAACGGCAAACGACGTTGCCATAGAGTTTGTTTGTCTTGATAATCGCGTTTCTTTCCGCGTTGGTCATTGTGGAAAATTGTGGGATAGCTTTGCGGCGCGGTTGGAAGTTGTCCTTGCGCGCAAGCGAAAGCAGTCGCGATATCTCGTCCGCGACAAAATTTGCTATCGCTGGGCTTGCTGTAAGACCAGGCGACTCAATGCCAAGACAGTTGTACAAGCCTTTGCAATCGGAAATGCCAATTACAAAGTCGTCCGCGTCGCAGTGCGCCCTGAGACCGCTAAATTGTGTAATTATGTTGCGTTTGTTGAGTGTCGGCAGAGAAAGCAACGCCTTATCCCACACCTTTTGCAGTCCGTCAAGCGTTGTCGCGCAATCGTCCTTGTCGTCAATGTCCACCGCCGACGGGCCAACAAGAATGTTGCCGTGAGTGGTTGGCGTGACAAGAATGCCCTTGCCAAGGTTGGACGGAAGTTGGAAAAGCGTGCGCGTAGCGATATAGCCGACTTCTTTGTCGAGCAACATATATTCCCCCCTGCGCGCGACAATTTTGCGTTTTTTCTCGCACACAAAGTTGTTGATATCGTCGGCGCGAACGCCAGCGCAATTGACAACCATATCGGCGGTATATATACTGCCATCGTCACATTCGACTCTCATCTGACCGTTGTTGTCGCTCAGCAAGACAACGTTTTTGTTCAATTCGAACTTGACGCCATTCTCGCAAGCGTTTTCCGCGTAAGCAATCGTCATCTCATAAGGGTCTACAATGCCAGAAGTTTTTGCAAAAAGACAAGCCTTTACTTCTGGCGAAATGTTCGGCTCAATCTTGCGCGCAGCGTCACCGCTCAAGACTTCCAAGTCTTGCACGCCATTCGCGACACCGCTTTGATAGAGCGCCGTAAGTCGCGGATAATCGTTTTCGTCGAAGCAAAGCACCATTGCGCCACACCTGCGAAAAGGAAATTCCAACTCCGCCGACAGCTCGTCGAAAAGCTTGTTGCCAAGCACGTTGAACTTTGCCTTGAGCGTGCCTTGTTTTGCATCAAAACCAGCGTGCACAATGCCAGAATTTGCCTTGCTTGTGCCATACGCGATATCGCCGCGCTTTTCCAAGACAAGAATATCGGCTTTGAATCTGCTCAGTTCTCTTGCGACCGAACAACCAACTACACCTCCGCCGATAATAATAATTTTTCTCATACCTATCCCCTTTCTGTATTATATTACTATTTTATTGTAGCATAGATTTTGTCGTGTTACAAGACAAAATTTGATATTTTCGCTATCTTTTCGCAACTTTTTGGGGGCTTTTTTGTTAGTAAAAAAAATATCGTACACTTATCAAAAAAAGTGTACGATATCTATTTTTGTTTGTTTTACTTTGCTTTGCTTATCTTGTTTGCTTGCGAAAGAATTAATCTATCCACAAAACTTTGTTGCCAAGAAGAATTGTAATAATATCAACTACCCAGAAAATAACCGGGCAAACAAGCAACATTACAACAGCAAGAATTATGCCGATTGTACTCTTTTTTGCAATACTGCGTCCAAGACGATAGAACGCCCACACGATATCAAGCCCAGGAAGCGCTAGAATGATTTTTGCCCATTTTGGCAAAGTGTCAAATGCTTTAACTACTTTTTTCATTTTTTTACTCCTTATCAATGAATTATATTAATTATATTCCTTTATTTTCCAAAAGTAAATAGAGATTGCCTTTTTTTTAACGATTTTACGAACATTTTACTCAATTCCAAAATTTCCCACCAAAACCACGCTGAAAGTTCGATATAATGGAATAAAAAGAACAAAAGGAGAAAGCTATGAGAAAAACTGCAATTTTTTTCGCGGTGATTGTGTTGTGTCTGACCTTGTTCGGTTGCGCAAGTCAATCAATCACGGCGAGTGTTGGTCTTGGCTGGAAAGATTTTGACTATGACACCCCCTTGCGCGACCTTGTTGTAGGCAAGCCGTCTTACCCCGACGAGCCGACTTTGCCTGACGAGCCTGACCTTCCACCGCCACTGCCAACCCCAATCAAAGACAAGTTGTTGTTGTCAACGACCAACAATCTGACAATTCGTTCTGGCGCTGGCAACAATTTTGCGTCGATAGGAGTAATCAACAGTGGCGATATGGTGGCGTTTGGCAAGTTGGAAAACGGTTGGTATCGCACGATATACAAAGAGCGCCCTGCCTACATATCCGCAAACTTTGTGCGCGAAGTGTCTTTTGACAAAGGCAATTCTGTCGTAGAGTCTGTGATAGAAGTAGGCAAAACCTTGCTTGGTCACCCTTATATTTTTGGCGCGCAACGCTATCACTGGGGCAACGGCGTGAGAAACGCAAGTTTTGTCGCAGGACAATATGACTGCTCGTCGCTTGTGCAATATATGTTTTTTGTCGGCGGTGGAATAACAATGGACGTCAACACTCGCTTGCAAGTTGTCCAAGGCGAGACTGTCGCGCGCAATGACCTTCGTCGTGGCGACGTGATATTTTTCACCAACGCGTCGAGATATTACAACAGCGGAATCGAAAGAATTGGGCACGTCGGCGTATATCTTGGCGACAACTATATCTTGCACACTGCGTCTGATTATGCCGTCATCGAGCCAATGAGCGACCAACGTTGGGCGTATTATATCGTCGCAAAAAGATTTGCTTGAGCGAACTCACTTGAGCGAAAAATTATTTCCAATATTATATAATATTAATAACATCTTATATCAATGCAAAACGCGGAACTTCAATTCCGCGTTTTTTTGTTAAAACTTTCTTTGTTGCGTTCTTTTACGCCAAGGCTTTTTTGAGCATTTCCACACTGCAATCGAGTCTGCGCAAGCTTTCTTCTTTGCCGAGCAATTCCGCCATTTCTGTCGCTCCGCCCGGGGTGGAAGCCACGCCCGTCAACGCAAGTCTGAGTGGCAAGTATACTTGTCCCGACTTGCAAGCAAGCTCGCTCGCGATTTGTCCGACAACTTCTTTGAGGTGTTCGTCCGCCCAATCATTCTCGTTTTGCAACACTTGTTGACATTTTTGCAATGCGACAAGGGCAATTTCGCGTGTGACTTTCATTTTTTTGTTCTCGAACATCATCGTGTCGAACTCGCCGAATTCTTCGAGAAAGTTAACTTTTTCTGGAATTTCCGAGAAAATTTCTGTGCGCGAACTCAACAATTTTGCGAGTTTGAAATAGTCATATTTGCCCGCGACCTTGCTTTGGTTCAAATAAGGCGTCGCGTATTCTACAAATTTTTCGATAGGCAATTCTTTGATATATTCGCCATTGAGCCAACGCATTTTTGCCTCGTCGAAAATGCTTGACGAGTGGGAAATTCCGTCCACGTCAAACTGTTCGATAAGCTCGTCCATTGTCATTTTTTCTTGATTGTTTTTTGGACACCAACCGAGCAACGCGATATAGTTTACAATCGCTTGTGGCAAATAACCTTTGCGAATAAAGTCGTCAAAGTTTGCATCGCCATAGCGCTTCGAAAGCTTGCGTTGAGCGTCTTTCATAATCGGCGCAAGGTGCATATAGACAGGGCGCTGCCAGCCGAACGCGTCATAGAGCAAATTATATTTTGGCGTGGACGAAAGATATTCCACACCGCGAATAACGCAATTTATCGCCATCAAATGGTCGTCGACAACGTTTGCAAAATTGTAAGTCGGCATTCCGTCTGACTTGATAAGGATATTGTCTTCCATGTCGGCAAAAGGCACGCTGATATGCTTGAAAACAAGGTCGTCATATTCGCTCGCGCCGTCGCCCGACGGAATGTTTTGGCGAATTACAAATTGTTCGCCAGCGGCAAGTCGGCTTGCGACTTCTTCCTTGGACAAATGCAAGCAATGTTTGTCATATTTGCGGACACCGCCGACAACTTCGAGCGTTTCTAGCCTTTCTTTTGTGCAAAAGCAATAATACGCCGCGCCAGTCTCGACGAGTTTGCGAGCGTATTCCATATATACGGACTTGCGCTCACTCTGGACATATGGTCCAAAACCGCCGTCTTTGTCAGGTCCTTCGTCGTGAACAATGCCCGCTGTCGCGAGCGTCTTGTAGATCACGTCAACCGCGCCTTCGACATAGCGTTCTTGGTCGGTATCCTCAATTCTGAGAATGAAAGTTCCGTTGTTCTTGCGCGCGTACAAATAAGCGTATAGGCAAGTTCTGAGATTGCCGATATGCATAAAGCCTGTTGGACTTGGCGCAAATCTTGTTCTAATTTTTTCCATTATAAACTTCCTAATAAATTATTCTATCTAAACTATATCATATTTCGCAAATTTTGTGTATAATATATATAACTTTTTAACAAATATTTTTTCAAAAGGAGCGATATGGAAGATTATTTTGACAAACTTGTTGCCAAAACGTTGGAACTGCTCGCGATTGACAGCGTTCAATCAGCGCCCTGCCCGTCAAGTCCATTTGGACAAGGAGTGGGAGATTGCTTGGCTTTTGTTGACAAGCTCGCGACGAGTTTTGGCTTTTCCACACACAACGAAAATGGTTATTATCTCACCGCTGACATTGGTCAAGGCGAACAATTTGGAATTCTCGGTCACGTTGACACCGTTCCGCACGACGAAAAGTGGAGCGCCAATCCGCTCGGCGAACTGCGCGACGGCGGAATCTATGGTCGCGGAATTCTCGACGACAAAGGTCCAATGCTCGCTTGCCTTTTTGCAACACATCAACTTTTGAGCGAAAACAAGCTTCCGCGCAAACAAATTCGCTTTATCTTTGGCGGAAACGAAGAGACGGGCTGGGAGTGCATTGAGCGATACAAAAAGGTCGACAAAATGCCGCGCGAAGGCTTTTCTCCTGACGGAGACTTCCCTGTCATAAACTGCGAGAAAGGGCTCGCGAACTATTCAATTACGCTCGACAAGCCACGCGAGTTGGTGGCGATCAGCGGTGGCAGTCGCCCAAATGTAGTTATGCCAAGCGCGACAGCCACAATTGACAAAATTGTTGGCAAGTCTGTTGACAGCGCGACCGCGACAAATGATAAGTCTAACGCGACAAGTGACGGCTCGCTCGTTGTCACTTATCGCGACGGCAAGACGATTTTGTCATCGACAGGAATTCCTGCGCACGCGTCCACGCCAAGCCTTGGCAAAAACGCGCTTTGGTCAATTTTGACTTATTTGTCCGACAATCTCGGCGGAGAATATTCCACGCTGGCGAGACTTTTTTGCAACAACGACGGCAGCGGACTTGACCTTGCTATCTCGGATAGAAAAAG
>JAVXBP010000052.1:0-10610 GCA_036659935.1 Clostridia bacterium | reverse complement strand
GTCAAAGTCTTCTTCGACGGCATCGTGAACTGGCGCGACAACTTCTTCTTCTTCCTCTTCTTCGCCTTCCAAATCGCCGACAATCAAGTCTTCGTCAAGGTCATCAATCGCGAACACTTCTTCGTCAATTGGGGCGTCCAAATCGTCAGCCCAAGCTTCTTCTTCGCGTTCGACGTCGTCAAAAGAAACAATTTCAATTTCCCCTTCTTCGGCGTGCGGGCTGGCGGTTGTCTCTTCCGATTCTTCGAAAGGCGCAACGGCAACCTTGTCAAGTTTTTTCTCTCTGCACTCAGAGCAAATTTTCTCGCCTGATTCGAGATAATTGAGATGGCAAATAGGGCAAAGTGTCTCGTCTTCTTCTTCGAGAAGTTCAATTCCGCCGATTCTCAGTTCAGCTTTGCAAACGTCGCACAGTTCTTGGTCTGGCGTAATCCAGTTGAGCTCACAACGAGGGCATTTAATATATTTTGGCATAAAAAAACTCCTTATAAAAAATGTCTTTTCTTATTAATCGTATTATATGCGGAAAATATCATTTTGTAAATACATTTAGCGCACTTTTTTTAAAAATTTTTAAAATTTTGACAATAATACGGTTTTTGACTGTTTTCTACAAATAATTCCGTTATTATAAAACAAATATAATTATTGTGGCGTTACTTTTTGAAGTTGCAAATTTGAAAGTGACCGCCAAAATTTGTTTTATGCGCCTTCCATAATCATTTTGTCGGCGAGCAGTGCGATAAATTCGCCGTTGGTTGGCTTATCGTTTGCCGAATAAACTTTCAAGCCAAAAATGTTGTTGATATTTTCAATTTTTCCGCGGTTCCAAGCGACCTCAATCGCGTGTCTTATCGCGCGTTCGACCTTTGACGCTGACGTTTCGAAGTGCGTCGCAATCGACGGATAAAGCTTTTTTGTAATGCTGTTGATAATGTCAGGCGAGTCAATCGCCATTTTGATAGCGTCTCTGAGAAATTGATAGCCCTTGATATGCGCAGGAATGCCCACCGAGATAAAAATGTTTGCGAGTTTCTCGTCGAGATTGAGTTGCGAGCGCCTCACAGCCTGCGCAATGAGCCTTTCGTCGAGCGGAGTAGGAGCAACTGCGACAGTAGCGGAAAGTCCGCCAAATTCGCGCACACGCTCTTTGATGTTGTCAATGTTTGCAGGTTTTGCGAGAAAATATGCCGCGCCGAGCGATATTGATTTGGAAATAAAGCTGTCGCCCGACAAACCGCTCATAATAATAAATTTTGGTCGCTTTGGCAACTTGGAATAGTCAAGATTTTTGAGCACGCCGAAGCCGTCGAGTTTTGGCATAACAATGTCGAGCAAAACGACGTCTGGCGCAAAGCTTTCAATTTTTGCAATTGCATCGAGTCCGTCAGTTGCCGAGCCGATAATATCGACTTCGTTGTCACCGAGATAACTGTCTTTGATTGTTGCGAGCAAGTCTGCGTTGTCATCAACGAGTAGTAGTTTAATTTTTTTCATAATTCACTTCCTTGTGCTTAAATTTTAGCTTTTTTCTCATAATAATTCAAATTATTCGGTCGCAAAAATGTTGGAAAATAGCGAAAATGGCGCAAATTTATCATAAAATAAATAAAAGAATAAAATTATATTAACTTTACAATAACGCTAAAATGTGATAAAATGAAAGAAATAAAACAAATAAAAGGCATAAAATGCATTGATAGGACGGAAAAATGGAAGTTTTTGAAATTTTGACAACCTTGCGCAAAGAAAACAATCTTACGCAAAATGAAATAGCGGAAAAAGTTGGCGTCGGGCAGGCGACAATTTGTTTGTGGGAAAGTGGCGCGAGCTTGCCGAATTGCAAAGCAATCAAAAAATTGTGCGAGTTCTATGACATATCGGCTGACTTTTTTCTAGGAATTGTCGACGAAAACGGCAATGGTTCAACAAAATATCGCAACATTCCGCCACAAAAGCAGTTGTATCTCGACATGTTCGACAGAATGACGCGCGAGCAAAGAGCGTTGCTGTTTTCGTTGATGAGAGAAATGTTAAAATAAAATTTGCTATTAAAGAATTGAAAAAAACATATTAAAAAAGCGTGAGAGACCAAAGTTGTTGGTTTTCCACGCTAAAATTTTGTCAAAAATTTGTTTCGATTGTTAGAACGCAAGCAAAAAGCTTGCAAAATTAAATGATAACCCAGTTGCCTTTGGTGATAAAAAAGAAGCTGATAAGGGCAAGAATTACCGCGACAACGACTTGGTGCAACACATAAACTGGCAGGGCAATTTTGCCCCACAGGCTGAAAGGCTTATACCAGTCATACTTGCCGAGCCACGGCAAAAGAGAGCGCTTTTTCGCATACAAAAGGGGCGCGAGCGAGCTGCCGATAAGCATATAGCCGACCGTCGGAAAAATTGGTTGATAGTCGGCGGAAAATTCCGCGTAAGGATTGCCGTACAAAAATTCTCCCACCCACGCCCACGTGTTGGTGTCGACAAATTTTTCGCCGAGATTGCGCGGATTGGCAAGGTTGAAAGCGTTGTATTCTTGCATCAAAAAGTAATTTATCAGGACAATTGTCACGCCGACTGCAAGGCAAACGCCTGCGGTGAGCCATTTTTTGTTGCGACAACAAAGATTGATGAGCCACCACAGCAAAATCGCCACGCAAAACATATGCAAAATTCCAAAACGAATTGGCATATCCATCAAAGTGGTAACAAGAGTTATGAGCGCGGCGCAAATGCCGACTTGCAGACCGCGTTTGAGATTATTGCGCGAAAACGAGCACGAAATTCCGCACAGGAAGGCGAAAATAATCACGACGAGCGGTTGGACAAAGTCGCGCAAGTTCGTCTCAAAATACGCCTTTGAGTGCGCCCAGAGCTGCGCAAGGAAGTCGCTTCCAGTCGCAGCCCAAGCTGGGCCAAAAACATAAGCCAAATCGTACATAACGTGGTCGAAAATCATCAACAAAACGCAAATTCCGCGCAAAAAATCGAGCTCCCAAATGCGTTGTTTCTTGGGGGCGGTCAATTTGACATTGTCGAGTGGTTGAGCGGTCGCGTAAGAATTTTCCATACTACTTCTTTTTGGCTATATTTTTGCAAATTATTTTTTGATAATGCTTTTTCCGCCCATATACATTTGCAACGGTTGCGGAATGTTGATTGAGCCGTCGGCGTTGATATTATTTTCCAAGAACGCTATAAGCATACGCGGTGGGGCAACGACGGTATTGTTGAGAGTGTGGGCAAAATAATTGCCTTTTTCCTTGCTTTTGATACGAATTCCGAGACGGCGGGCTTGCGCGTCGCCGAGATTGGAGCAACTTCCGACTTCAAAATATTTTTGTTGGCGTGGTGACCAAGCTTCGACGTCAAGGCTTTTGACTTTGAGATCGGCAAGGTCGCCCGAGCAGCACTCAAGCGTTCTGACAGGAATGTCGAGCGTGCGGAAAAAATCAACGGAATTGTTCCACAATTTGTCGAACCACATTTTGCTATCTTCTGGCTGACAAATGACAACCATTTCTTGTTTTTCGAACTGGTGAATTCGATAAACACCGCGTTCTTCTATGCCGTGCGCGCCGACTTCTTTGCGGAAGCAAGGCGAATAGCTGGTCAAAGTTTGTGGCAGGGCGCTTTCGTCGAGCATAGTGTCGGCAAAACGGCCAATCATCGAGTGTTCGCTTGTGCCGATAAGGTACAAATCTTCGCCCTCAATCTTGTACATCATATTTTCCATTTCCGCGAAGCTCATAACGCCCGTAACGACGCTGCTTCTTATCATATAAGGCGGAATGCAATAAGTAAAACCGCGGTCAATCATAAAATCGCGCGCGTAAGACAAGATTGCAGAGTGCAGTCTTGCGATGTCGCCGAGCAAAAAATAGAAGCCGTTTCCGCTTGTTTTGCGGGCGCTGTCGAGGTCGCAGCCGTTGAGCGCTTCCATGATATCGAGGTGATAAGGAATCTCAAAGTCAGGCACAACAGGTTCGCCAAAGCGTTGAATCTCGACGTTTTCGGCGTCGCTTTTTCCGATTGGCACTGACTGGTCGATAATGTTTGGAATGACGAGCATTCTCTCTCTAATTTTGGCGTCGAGCGCAGTCTCGGTCAGGTCAAGTTGGGCGAGTTCGTGCGCCATATTGTTGACTTCTTGTTTGGCATTTTCCGCCTCGGCGCGCTTGCCTTGCGCCATAAAAACGCCAATTTGTTTGCTCATAACGTTGCGTTGGTTTCTCAAATAATCAGCGCGAACCTTCGCTTTGCGGAATTCTTCGTCATAAGCGATAACTTCGTCGACAAGGGCGAGTTTTTCGTCTTGGAATTTTTTGCGAATGTTTTCTTTGACTGCCTCAGGGTTTGCTCTCAAAAATTTGATATCTATCATAAATATTCTCCGTAAGTTTTGTTTGACAACAGTGGAATGAGTTGTCAACGGTTGTATTTTTGTTGCGTAGTGGCAACGATAATATTTTTTTGCGAAAATGTCGCTTTTGTTTTGTAACAAAAATGTTTACTTTTTACAATAAAACCGCTTTGCTTTTTGCGACAATAATGTTATTTTGCGACAATGTTATTTTACAACGATATTTACAAGTCGGCGTGGAATTATCACAGTTTTGACAATTGTTTTGCCGACAAGCGCGTCTTGAATGGTTTGGTTGGCGAGCGCAATCTTTGCGATAGCGTCGTTGGTTGCGTCAGACGGCACGACAATTTTTGCTCTCACTTTGCTGTTGAGTTGCACTGCCAGCTCATATTCGTCGCGGACGAGCGCCTTTTCGTCACAAAGTGGAAAGTGGCGGTTGAACACGCTGTAAGGCTGACCAATGCGTTGGTTGAGTTCTTCCGCGGTGTGTGGGACAATCGGGGCGAGCAACAAAATCAAATCGTCGACGCAGTCGCCAAAGAATTCGAAATTTTTGTTTGCGCCAAGGTCAGAATCATATTTGTAAAGGGTGTTGACAAACTCCATAATTCTTGCGATAGCGGTGTTGAATGAGAAAATTTGCATATCCGCGGTGACTTGCTTTATGCAATAATTGCGCGCATAATTGAGTTCTTTGTCGGCAGGGGAAAGGGCTTTCGCTCCGCTTGCGTTGTCGGCTTTCGCGCCGTCAGTTCCGTCGGCTACAATTCCGTTTGCGTTGTCGGCTTTGGCTATTTTCGCCTTATAAGTTCCGTCGAGTTTTGCGACAAGTCTTTCGACGCGCTCAAGGAATTTTACAATCGCGTCAATTCCGCTCGCGTTCCACGGGCCGCCCTCGATATACGAGAAGCCGAACATAAGATACATTCTAAAAGCGTCCGAGCCGAACTTGTTGATATATTCGTCGGGGGAAATTACATTGCCTTTCGACTTGGACATTTTGTTGCCGTCAGGTCCAAGAATTGTGCCTTGGTGGACGAGCGAAAGGAATGGTTCGCCGAAATTGAGATAGCCCATATCGCGCAGGGCTTTTGTAAAGAAACGCGCATAGAGCAAGTGCATACAAGCGTGTTCTGCTCCGCCGATATATTTGTCGACAGGCAAAACTTTGTTGATAATCTCTGGGTCGAAAGCCATTTTGTCATTGTGGGCGTCAGCGTAGCGCAAAAAATACCAACTGGAGCAAACAAAAGTGTCCATAGTGTCGGCATCGCGTTGCGCAGGTCTGCCACAAATAGGGCAAACGGTGTTGACAAATTCTTTTGACTTGAGCAAAGGTGATTGACCGTCGGGCGTGAAGTCTACGTCATAAGGCAACTTGACCGGCAAGTCACTCTCAGGCACAGGCACGTCGCCGCAGTGGTCGCAATGAATGATAGGAATTGGACAGCCCCAATATCTTTGGCGCGAAATGAGCCAATCTCTGAGGCGGAAATTCGTCTTGAATTGCGCCGAGTCTCTCTCGGACAAAAAGTCGATAATAATATTTTGGGCGTCGGCGGAAGAAAGTCCGTCGAACTGACCGCAGTTTACCAAATAGCCAAGTTCGCAGAAAGGCAGGTCGTCGTCCATTTTCCCTTTTTGGCTTGCAACAACGCGCGTGATAGGCAGGTTGTTTTTGACGGCGAAAGCATAATCGCGGTCGTCGTGAGCAGGCACGCCCATGACAGCGCCCGTGCCATAAGAGCCGAGCACATAGTCGCCCACCCAAATTGGGACGAGTTGATTGTTGATAGGGTTTGTGCAAAAACTTCCCGTCCAAACGCCGGTTTTTTCGCGTGATGACGAGAGTCTTTCAATCTCGCTAATCTTTGCGCAGTTTGCGCGATAATCAGCCACCGCTTGTTTTTGTTCGGCAGTGGTAAGGCTGTCAACAAGAGCGTGTTCTGGGGCAAGCACGACATAAGAAATTCCGCACACGGTGTCAGCGCGCGTAGTAAAAACTTTGAATTTTTCGCCGTTTTGGCAAGTGAATTCCAATTCCGCGCCGGTGGACTTGCCTATCCAATGGCGTTGCATAGCTTTTGTTTTTTCTGGCCAATCGAGATTGTCAAGGTCGCGCAAAAGCTCGTCGGCATAGTCGGTAATCTTAAAAAACCATTGAGTAAGGTTCTTGCGAATGACTTGACTGCCACAGCGTTCGCACACGCCGTCAACGACTTGTTCGTTTGCGAGCACAGTGTTGCAAGACGTGCACCAGTTGACAGGGGCTTCCTTGCGATAAGCGAGGCCTTTCTTATAGAGTTGCAGAAAGAGCCATTGAGTCCATTTGTAATAGTCGGGCATACAAGTTTTTATCTCCGCGTCCCAATCAAAAGCCGCGCCAATGTTGCGCAATTGCTGTTCCATAGTAGCGATATTTTTGAGAGTGCTGTCTTGCGGGTGAACGCCAGTTTTGATTGCGTAATTTTCCGCAGGCAAGCCAAACGCGTCGAAGCCCATTGGTTGGAAAACATTGTAGCCTTGCATACGCAAAAATCTTGCATAGCTGTCGCTTGGTCCATAATTGTACCAGTGTCCTGCGTGCAATTTTGCGCCCGACGGATAAGAAAACATTTCGAGCACATATTTTTTGTTTTCGAGATGACTTTTGTCAAAGTGATACAGTTGAGTTTCGTCCCATTTTTTTTGCCATTTTTTCTCGTTGCTGATAAAATCCATATAAAACTCCTATCTTCCGTCGCGCCAACAAATGAGAAAGCGCGTGGTGGTGGATAAATTTGTTTGTTATTGAAAAATAATGCGCGCAAATAACACTTGCGCATTTTTATTAATTATATAGCAAAAATAAAGCAAAGTCAAATTATTTGAGAGAGTTACTATTTTTCTCGCGCAAAGTAGGGGAGCGCAACAAAAAAAAAGAAATGGGAAAGACAAAACAAAGTCGTGTGTTAAAATTTTAACAATCAGGAAGAAAAAACAACTCACAACTCACAACTCACAACACACAACACACAACACACAACTCACAACACACAACACACAACACACAACTCACAACACACAACTCACAAAACTCACGCAATTGCAATTTGCAATTCGCAACAAAAAGAGGAAGGGGGAAAGGGGAAAGTACAAATACGAAAAAGGACAAAAAGGACAAAAAAAGGAAGGCTCTCTTACGAGAACCTTCCTGAAGTTTTGATGTCTCAAAACTCGTGTTCAACAAAAGTTGAATTGCAGTTTATTGAAGTAATTGTAATTACTATCTAATAAACCAACTTGGAGCGCCACCATAACCAAATTTGCTGATGTTCAAGCTAAATTTGGTATTGATTAGGTCTTTCTCTGCAACGGCTGTTCCGCCATTGAAAAGGTGAGCGTTGATTGTCAAGCCAGCTTTGTTGAGTTTGATACCAGCGACAATGTTGAAGTTTACGTCGTCAATTGTTTGACCAGGAGCGCCGGCCGCAACTTTCATTGGGCTTGTCTCAGAGCCAGCTTGAACGCTGAGTTCTCCGCCAACCAAAGATACCATGATAGCTTTGATATAAACGCCAATTTTTTCCATTTGTGTAAGTGGCTTTGGAGCGTTTGGATCAACTGGAGCTGGATCAGTAGGCGCTTTTGGAGGAATTGGCACGCCGTTTGCGTCGTTGTCAACTTCTGGGTTTGAGCCATATTTTGCATATTGATCAGGCTTTGGAGCGATAAGTCCGCCAACCATAGTCATAAGGCCTTCGACACCAGCGCCTGCGTCAAGGTGAAGTCCAAGGGCGTAAAGTTTGTTAAATTTCAAAGTGCCGTTCTTGTCTCTTGCGAGCTCGATATTAATAAGGTCTTTTACGCCGCTCTTATCTTTGATAGAAAGCACGCCATCGGTAAAGCCAGCAAGAATTTGTGGACGGAGCTTTCCGAAGTCCAAAGTGCGAGTGTATACAAGTCCGTGTGGTTCAACAGTAGCTTTTCCATCAGCGACAACTGCGTCATATTGAGCTTTTGACACTTTGATTGTCTTTGTTGTGTTGCTGTCTTTGTCAACATAAGACCATTGATACAAGTCTTGTTTTACGCCACTTTCGTCCCAATAGAACATCTTTGTTTCATTTGTGTTGTAAGATCCATTCTCTTGATTGCGAATGTCGAGCAAAACAGCTGGGTCATAGTCAATCGCCATGTTGAAATCATATGACGAATTGTCAGGGATATTTACACCCAAGATATTGCCCAACTTATCTTTTGGAATGTTAAGTCCTTTTTCGAAGTTAAGTTCGCCTTTACCAGTGATATTGAGCAAGCTTATAGCCTTTGCAGCTTTCATATCAGCTTGACCAACTTTGATAGGAGTAATAGCTTTATTTACGTCAAAGAAAGCAGAGATGCCAATGTTGATATCTTTTGTGATGTCAATTTTGACAAAGTCTGTTTTGTCAGTGTGTTTGATATCAATCAACTTTTTGCCAAGTTTCAGGTCAAGATTGGTTTTGTCAATTGAACCGTCAGCCTTGAAAGTGAAGTTGAATTTGATAGCAATTTCTGGCAAATAAGAAGTGAGCTTTGTTGGGTCGATGTCAATGCCGAGTTCTTTCAACATAACAGGAGTGATAACGTTTGCGATAACACTTCCGAGTTTGTCAGGGTCGCCGAGCAATTTTGTAAGTGGAAGCTCGAAAGAAACAGCGCTGTCACTCATTTTGACAGTGTCTGCGTCAACAGCAACCTTAAGCATTTTGAGAATGCCAGGAATGTCCGCTTTTACAACTTGACCGTTTACCCACTCGCCGTTTACGAGAGTGTCAGCTTTCAAACCTTGTTCTGCAGCTTTCGCTTTCAAAATAGCTTTGATAGAAGGCATTTTTACAGCAAGCTTTGTATAGCCGCCGTCAGCTTTTGCGCTCTTTGCTTTGATGAAAAGAATGTTGTCGACAACGTGGTTGTTGAGGTCGCCATAAGCAAGGTCGCTTTCTGGTTTCGCGCCAGTAACAGGGAACTTTGCTGCGACAGGCTTGTGCTCAGCATAAGAAATCGTGAAGATCTCCTCGTTGCCTTTTTTGAGTTGAAGTCCGAGAGAATTGTTGTAATTCTGGTTCGAATCTTTCAAATCAATGTCGGCGGTAGCTCTCAAATTGTAAAGTGTTTCGTTTACTTTGAGATCAATGCCTGCGTTGAGAGTAAAGTCATCGATTCTTGCATCAGCGCCGATGCCTTTGCCGAATGCGTCAACAACTTTGTCGATTGCTTGGAAGTAGTCAGCAGGTGGCACTGGCTTTGGCTTCGGTTTGCAACCAAGTAGCATTGTAGAAATAGACGCTACCAAGAGCGCAACAACTACAACGAGAGTAAGAATTTTCTTCTTTGTCATAAATAACCTCCTTAAAGTTATCATAAATGATATAGTAAGTATAATACACAAAAAAGTTTATGTCAAGGCGTAAACGACCATTTTTTTGTAAAATTTGGCGATATGTTAAATTTTTGTCGAAATGCGAGCGGGAATTTTAAGGAACTTTTGCTAAAGATTAATTTTTGCGCGGAAAGCAAAGGGAAAATTAGGCAAAAAAGTCGCAACCTTAATGGAACAATAATAGAGAATAATAATAAGCAAGGAAAGCGAAAAGCAAAGTAAAAAGTCGAGCGAAAAGTCAAGAAAAAGTCGAGCGAAAGTCAAGAAAAAGTCGGGCGAAAAGCAAAGTAAAAAGTCGAGCGAAAAGCAAAGCGAAAAGCTCAACCGAAAGTCAAGAAAAAGTCGAGCGAAAAGCAAAGTAAAAAGTCGAGCGAAAAGTCGGGACATAAATTGGATAAAAGCAAAAAATAAATATAAGTAAGGAATTCGTTTGCGGACAGGAATATTGTCGGCAATGATATTGATACTTCCTATAAGGGGCAAGCGACCTTGCAATATGGCAGAATATTTGAATTGGAATGTTTGTTTTTCTCTGCGCGATTGTAGAAAAGTCTTTGCCGTGGCGGAATTGTTGACAAAATTGTGACAATAGGGCGAAAATCAACACCATAGCGCCAAAAATGCGTCAAAATCGACAAAAATCGTCAAGAAAAGTTGCAAAATTCGACAAATTCGTGTCCAAAAATCGCAAAAATGCCCCCAAAACCGCTCAAAAGTCGCTTGAAAGGCAAAAAACGGCAAAAAGTGGCGGAAAAAAGGCAAAAAAAGTGCGTTAAATGTTTGTCAAAGGGGGGCAAAAAGGCGAATTTTTCGACAGAAAAACCTAATATCTCATACCATA
>JAVXBP010000051.1:0-10751 GCA_036659935.1 Clostridia bacterium | reverse complement strand
ATTTGTATAAACCATGCCCCCGCACCACATCAGCGTAACCAACAAGGACGACCAAAGGGTGGAAGAATAGAAAGGCATACCGCTGAGAGAGAAGGACGAGAGCCAATCGAGATTGGAGAAGAAACCAAAGGCGGGCAGGAAAGGCACAAAGCCCTCGACGGTTGAACCGAAGAAGAAGATTATGAGAGCGATTGCGATGCCGCCGCTGGTTGATTTGGCGCGCGTAAGGGAGCATATAAAATGCGCGAATTGAATCATTACAAAGAGAGTTGTGACTTGATTGAGAAGTTGCAACAAAATGTGTCCAAGGGGAGAAATTACTCCGACGAATTTGTGGTCAAGGACAAAAAGCAATTTGTTGGCGTGCGCGCCGCAAATGGCAAGTTCGGCGACGGATATCAAAATTGTTGACGCAAAAAGCGCGATACAACCGACGGCAAAGACAGAAAGCGACTTGCCGGTGAGAACGGTGGAGCGTTTTATTGGTCGGATAAGTTGCATTTTGAGAGTGCCTGCGGCAAGCTCGCCAGAATATGTTCTTATGGCAAGGACAAGGCAAGCGAGAATTATGATTTGACCGATAACTTGAATCATAAGGGACATTGAAGTGTTGAATTGAAAGTTGGACGCGCCGCCAAAGTCGTCAAAGTCGGACGCGTTCAAATTGTTCGCATCGAGATATTGATATTTTGCGAGCGACGATTTGAGATTGGCGAGTGTAGTTTTGCGTTGCAAGGCGCTGAGTCCGTCAGTCGCTTTGTCGCCGTTTTCGATAATATTAATTTGCGTCTCATAAGCGGTTATCGCTTGTTTGTTGCTTTCGAAAGTCTCGGTCGGAAGTCCACCGCCCATGCCCGCTGCCCCGAGCAAGCCATTCGCAAAGCCGAATATGCACATATAGAAAATTCCGATGACAAGAATTGCGATTGCGAACTTGATATAAGTATGTTTCTCATTGAGCTTGCGCAGCTCGCCGACAAAAGTGCGACGAAGTTTATTTTTCATTTGTCAACCCCCTATAATAGCCTTCCAAAGTCTGTGGCTTGGTGGCAATCGACGAGACAACAAAGCCGTTTTCGACAAGGAATTTGTTGATTTGTCCGCCGTCAAGAAGCGAAGTGCGAATATACAAAAAGCCGTCTTTGACCTTTGTTTCTATCTCATCGTCTTGAGCGACAACCGCCTTTTGTGATTGATTGTCCGCATTGTCGGAATTTGATTTTTCGACTTGGCTGTCAACTTTTGCGTTGTCAACCTGGTTGTCCGCTTTGTCGGAATTTGCTTTCTCGACTTGGCTGTCAACTTTTGTGTTGTCAAGTTGGTTGTCCGCCTTATCAGAATTTGATTTTTCGACTACCTTTCCGTCACTTTCGACAACTGCAACTTTTTGCGGTTTGTAAGCCGCCAACATTGCCGCAGCCTTTTCTGGTTGGTCGCACGCTATTTTGAAAACGCTTTTGCCAACGACTTCTTTCAAGATGTCCGCGACTGATTTGCGCGATATAATCTTGCCGTCTTTCATCAAAATAACGCTGTCGCAAAGCTCTTGCATTTCTGACAAAATGTGCGACGATATCAAAATGGTTGTGCCATATTTTGTCGCAAGCTCGCGCAACAAAACACGCATTTCTACAATGCCGTCGGCGTCGAGACCGTTGGTTGGCTCGTCAAGAATAAGCACGCGCGGATTGTGCATAATCGCTTGCGCAATGCCAACGCGCTGTTTCATTCCGAGCGAATAAGTGCCAAAACTTTGATTGATTTTGTCGGTCATTCCGACAATAGCCACGATATCTTCTATTCTTTTGCGCGGAACTCCGCCTTGCAAAGACGCAAAATATTCAAGGTTTTGCATGCCAGTCATTTGCTTGTAAAGTGTCGGTTCTTCTATCACCGCGCCGATATTTTCCAAGGCTTTTTCTATGTCTTGAGCGACGTTTGCGCCACAAATTTCGATGCTTCCGCCCGTCGGAGACACCAAACCGCAAAGCATTTTGATAATGGTGGTTTTGCCAGCGCCATTCGCGCCAAGCAAGCCGACAATTTGTCCTTCTTGAATGTCAAAGCTGACGTCGTCCACCGCAAGGAATTTTTCTCGCGCGCCGAACACTTTCTGCTTTTTGTTCTGAGACGGATAAGATTTTGTAAGATTTTTGACTTCTATTGTTGTCATATTTTCTCCTGCGCTTTTGTGATACAAAATATAAATTTCGACTAAATTATTTTTGTTGCGCTCAAAAACTTTTATTTTCGTTTGGTTTGTGCTAATATGATATATAGAGTTGCGCGCAACCGCTTTTGGTCGCGACAACTTTATCACCACAACAATTATATCACAATTTTTTTCGATTTACAAGGAGATTTTCCAAATGGCTTTTTGTTCTTTTGCAAAAGATGCGAGCGACGACGGCTTTGTCGCGCTGGACAACAAATTTATCTCTCAATATATGACCGCGTGCGACGGCGACCAACTCAAAGTTTATATTCTTGGGTTGCAACTTTGCAACGCGAAAGATTTGTCCAACTCGCTCGATTATATGTGCGATTTTCTCCAACTCGACAAAGACACAGTGACAAAATGCTTTGGCTATTGGGCTGACCAAAACCTTATCACAATCTATAGTTTTGAGCCATTCCAAGTGCAATATCGTCCGCTCAAATTCGCCAACACCGTGCGACACTTCAAAAAAGAAAAATATGAGGACTTCAACCAACAATTGCAGGGGCTTTTCCCTGATGTGTCATTGGACAATGTCAATCAATATTTGCCTTATTACGATTTTATGGAAGAATATAAAATTTCGCCCGAAGTTATGATTATGATAACGCAATATTGCGTGAGCCTGCGCGGAACAAAAATTCGTTGCAATTATGTGCTTACCGTTGCAAAAAATTGGGTGAACGAAGGCGTAAGGAGCGCAAGCGACGTCGAAAACCGCATAAAACAATATGAGACTGTCACCGAAAGTCTGAGACTTATCGCGCAAGAACTTGGCAAAAAGACTGAGATAACTGTCGAGGACAAAGAACTCTATATCAAATGGACAAAAAATTGGGGCTTCAACCTTGACGCAATTCTTACGGCGGCGAAGTTGTGCAAAAAGAAAGGCGGAATGTCTCGCCTTGACAACGCCCTTGACGAATATTTCCGCAACAGTTGTCTGGGCGCGCTCGAGATTCAATCTTATGCAAAAAACAAAGAAACTTTGCTCGATTATGCCAAACAAACCGTGCCTATGCTTGGGCTGTGGTATGACTCGCTTGACTTTGTCGTGGAAAAATATATTTCGCCGTGGCTCGCAAAGGGCTTCGACATTCAAGCAATCAAATTGGTGGCGGAATTTTGCTTTTCCAACTCGGTTCGCACTCTCGAAGGAATGAATATCAAAATGAACAATTTCGCAAAGGCTGGGTGTGTGACGGCAGTCGCTATCAATCAATATCTTGGCGAACTTGTCGCGAGAGACAAACAAATAAAGCGCCTTGTCGAGCTCACTGGCAGCGCGCGCAACGTCACGTCGTCTGACAGAGATATGTTCAACAACTGGACGGCAAAACTTGGCTTCGACGAGTCGATTATCGCCTACGCTTGCGAGATTGCATCTTGCCGACCTTATGCGTTTGGCTATGTAAACAATATGCTTTTGCGTTGGAAAAAAGACGGCGTGGACACTCTCGAAAAAGCGAAAAAATGCCAAGCGGAAAACGCAAACGCTTTCCCTGCGGCAAAGAAAGAAAACGCTTTTCTCGCGACTGACAAAAAGTTTACGCAAGAAGAACTTTCTTCCGTATTCGACGATATCAACGACGTTGACAATTGGATGGTATAAAAGATTATGACAAAACAAGAGATAAACAACCAAATTGACAAGCACTTCCAAGAGTTGAGACAGGCGCGAGCGACCGCGCTCAAGTCAAAGCTCGACGTCGCCATGCAAAATGAGCAATTCGCAAGCTTGGAAAAGCAAAAACGCGCGCTCGAATGTGACATTGCAAAGGCGATGGCTTTCCACACTCCTTGCGCAAAACAACAGGCGGAATATGCCGAAGTTGTGGCGAAAAGAGACGCGTTGATTACGGCTTTGCGCCTTGATTTGACTGAGCCTTGTCAATGCGAACTTTGTCAAGACCACGGCTGGATTGACGGCGAACAATGCGTTTGTCGACAAAAATATTTGCTCGCGTTGGTGAGAGAAAAATGCTCGCTCGCGCCTATGCCAAATTTCACTTTCGCCGACAACAAATTCAACAAACTTGACACTCCGCAAACGCAAATTATGTCCAAACTTTATTCTTATTTTGCAAAATTTTGCGCGAATTTTGACACCACGCCAGCCAAAAACTTCCTGCTTCTCGGCGATATCGGCATCGGAAAAACAAGCCTTGCTTGCGCCGTCGCCAATCAATTGCTTGCGCAAAGACACACTGTTTTCTATATCACGGCGTTCGATATGAACAACCTTTTTCTCGACAAGCACCTTGGCAGAAACTCGAACAACCAGTGGGCATATGACTATCTTTTCGATTGTGAAATGCTCATTATCGACGACCTTGGCACAGAACCTATTCTCAATCGCGTTTCTTTGGAATATCTTTTCGCGCTGATTGACAGCCGAATAAATTATGGCAGAAAAATTCTTATCTCGTCCAATCTTACGGCGGGGCAATTCCAAGATAGATATGGCGGACGACTCTATTCGCGACTGACCAACAAGCTCTATTATGTCGGCACGGACTATATCGTCGGCGGTGACTTGCGCAAAATAAAGTCGCTCAACCAACCGCAATAAACCACGCAAAGCGTGACTTCATTCGATTGCAGCGCGCTCTCCGACTTACGCATTATCAATTTCTTGATGTCAAGAAACTGTTCTTTGATATCAAAAACAATGTTTTCGCACGAAAATAAAAAACCGCTCATTTCTGGGCGGTTTTATTTTTTAATCAATTTTAAACCTTTGCAATCTTGTTTGCTATTTATATGTCTAGTTTTGCAAGAATGTCATCAACATTTCTTCCGATATACATTATTGTAACAATTGTATTGCGAATAGCAAGCATTTTTAAAACATTCAATCAAATTAATTTTTCCAACGCGGCAATCAAGCGCGCGCTTTTTTCTTTGGCATTCGCCATAGAGTCTGCGCAAACGGAGACATATATTTTGATTTTCGGTTCTGTTCCGCTTGGGCGCACGCAAACCCACTCTTTTGCGTTGAGCGTATATTTGATAACGTTTGTCGCTGGCAAGTCCACTTTTTCTTGGTGACCGTCGGCAAAAGTTTCCACTCCGAGATTGAGATTTATCTTGGACGCGACTTTGCAGCCTGCGATATCGACAAGGTTGCCGTCGCAAAACTTGCGCATAATCTCGCTCATTTTGTCCATTCCGTCCAGCCCCTTGAAAGTGAATGACTTGCTTGTCTCGACAAAATAGCCGTTCTCGTCAAAAAGCTGTTGCAACTTGTCAAAAAGCGTAATCTTGTGGTCGGTGTAATAGCACGCCATTTCTGCAAAAAGCATTGCGGACACGACAGCGTCTTTGTCTCTTGCGTGAGTGCCACAAAGATAGCCATAACTTTCTTCGAAGCCAAACATAAAGGTATATTTGCCGTTTTCTTCCCACTCTTTTATTTTTTCGCCAATAAATTTGAAACCTGTCAACACGTCGAACACTGTCGTATTATATTTTTTCGCAATCTCGTTCGCAAATTTTGTGGTAACAATCGTCTTTACAACCGCTGGGTTTGTTGGCATTGTTCCATTCTGAGTGTTGCGCATAAGCACATAGTCCATCAACATTGAGCCAATTTGGTTGCCGTTGAGCAAAACAAATTCGTTTTTGTCGTCGCGAATCGCCACGCCCATACGGTCGCAATCTGGGTCAGTGCCAATGACGATATCACTGCCAAGCTTGTTGGCGAGCGCAATGCCAAGCGACAAAGCGTCGGGCTGTTCTGGGTTGGGGACTGCGACAGTCGGAAAGTTGCCGTCAGGCAAACGCTGTTCTTCAACAACATTGACCGCAATATTCATTCGCGCCAACATTGCAGTGACAGGGACATAACCTGAGCCGTGCAGTGGCGTGTAAACGATTTTGATATCCTTGCCGACCTTTGTCACCGCGTCTGACGAAAGCGCAAGTTTGTCGAGCGCCGAATAATATTTTTCGTCAAGGCTTGCGCCAATAACTGTTATGTTTTTGTCAAGATTGAGATTGTCCGCGTGAGCAATTTGTTTTTGCTCACTGACATTGAGCGAAGCTTTTTTCACGCCAAAATAAGAAATTTTCTCGATAAATTGCACGATTATCGCAGTCGCCTCTGGGGACATCTGAGCGCCGTCCTCGCCATAAACTTTGTAGCCGTTGTATTCTTTTGGGTTGTGACTTGCCGTTATCATCACGCCCGCGACACAATTCAATTCTCTCACAGCAAATGAGCAAAGCGGAACAGGTCGCACGTTTTCGAAAAGATAAACTTTGATATCGTTTGCTGACAAGACTTTCGCCGTCGCAAGCGCAAACTCAAATGACATATTGCGAGTGTCATAAGAGACAACCACGCCACGGGTTTTCGCCACCGCGCCAAGCGTAGCGATATATGCCGCCAAGCCTTGAGTAGCGCGCGCGACAGTATATTCATTCATATTGGAAATGCCAAGCGCGATTGTGCCACGCATTCCTGCCGTGCCAAACGCCAACGGAATGGTAAATCTTTCTTGCAATTCTTTGTCATTGTCCGCCAAAGCCACAAGTTCGGCTTTGTGGTGAGCAGAAACATTTTCCAACCATTCTTGATAATTCTTTCTATAATCCATAAGATTCTCCTTCAATCTGCAAAATAATTTGTGTTTGTCTTGTCTTGTTTGGTCTTTTATATTTATGTTTGTAATTGCGTGTGTTTTCCTTTGTGTGTGTTTTCTTTGCATTTATTCGCTTTTGCATTTGCTTTTCTTTGTATTAGCAATTGCGTGTGATTGTTTTGTTTTATCAATCTTTGCGATTGCGTTTTTGAGTTTGCGCGTTGTTATTTAATTTTGTCACAAAGCGCTATATTTATTCTATCATTTTTGACATTCAATTGCAAGAATATATTCACAATTTTGTTTTTTATTCCACAATTCAACCGCTCTTTTGGACGGAATTTTGCAAACATTAGGTTTGACTTTGTTCGCGCAAAAGCGTATAATAGTATCATTGAACAACGAGCGCGCGATTGCAAGACACACAAGTTTTGATTGCGCAAAGGACAAAATATGACAAACAAAGAACAATTTATCGAACTTTATACCAAGCTCATTCACCGCGACGGCGGAGAAAAATTGTTGGAATGGCTTTGCTCGAGCGACTTTTTTACCGCGCCTGCAAGCACAAAATTCCACAACGCAAAAGAAGAAGGGCTTGTCGAACACAGCGTAAATGTCTATTTCCGTCTCAAGAATCTTGTCGATTATGAGAAAAAATTACACCCACAAATGCTCGCGAATATCACGGAAGAAAATATCGCTATCACCGCTCTTTTGCACGACGTTTGCAAGGCGAATTTCTATCAAACGGAATTCCGCAACGCAAAAATTGACGGAGTGTGGGAGCAAATTCCTTATTTTACAATCAAAGATTCGTTGCCTTATGGACACGGCGAAAAGTCCGTCTACATTTTGTGCGGTTTTGTCAAGCTCACTCGCGACGAAGCGATGGCTATCAACTGGCATATGGGCGGTTTTGACTCTCGCGTAAAGGGGGGAGATTTCTCTTTGAGCGCGGCTTTCGAGATGCACCCTTTTGCGGCGCTTATGCATATCGCCGACATCGAGGCGACCTATTTGGACGAAACTCGCAACTAGAACAATTAAAAATAAACAGTCAAAACTGTCACAAAAACTTGAATTTGCATTCGCAGAGGTGGTATAACTTTATTATCATCTCTGCTCTTTTTTCCCCAAAATGGAGAATGAATGATATTAAAAATGAAATATCACTGCGACACTGGCTTGCTGATACCTTTCCAAAAGTATACTTTGGCGCAAAACAATCATCTCGCGGACACAATTGTAATAAATTCCACCGACCCAAATTGCAGGAATTACAAATATTGTCTCGAATTTGTTTGTTACAACAGCAAAAACGTGCCAAAAGCGAGCTACATTACCAACAGTTTTGACTATGGCGCGGACGGAATTAATTTTGCCGTGCCAAACAATCTTACTCAATATCGCGGCTATGTTGACATTCAGTTGAGCGGTTTTGACAAGACAAACAACACAATAATTTTTAAGTCGGTGAGCAAAAACGCAAAGGCTTTCGACGTCGAAGGCTCGCTTGCCGTGCTCGAAAACGCAATCAGCGACACCCCGAATATTTTGACTGATATGGAAAAAGAACTCAACTATTTCCGCAGTATAGAAAGCAATCTTATCACGGAATTTCTTGCCACCGTCAACAACGATTTGGGCAAATTGATTGCTGGCTATCACTACAATATGGTCTATTTGTGGGACTATGACAAGCTGGTCGGGCATCAAGTCGTCGTCAGCGGCAGCAAGGCGAAAAAGCCGAGTTTCACCCTTCCGCCCAACACTGTCGAAAACGGCGGTTGGTATAATATCGACAATGGCAACTTGTGGGATTGGGACTTTGACGTCGTCAACGATGATGTCAACCTTGTCGCAAATTATCACACACAGGGGCTGACTTTTGCTGGCGCAAAAGTGACAGGCTACACTCTCTCGCACGACAGAATTTTTGTGCCGCCTTTCCACGACAGAATCAAAATTACCGCAATGGAAGGCGCTGGCATCAATCTTGGAAAAAACATTTCTTTCCAACTGCCTTACTCGCTCACAAACATTCCGCTTGTCAAAGCGTCGAAGCACGTCACGCGCGTTGATATCGACAAGCGCAACACGGCATTTGTCGCAAGCCCCGACGGCGCAATCTATACTAGCAATTTTGCCGAATTATATTTCTATCCCAACGGCAACCCTGCGACAGTCGCCGTGGTCAACGCTCAATGCTCGACAATCACCGAGCGAGCTTTCGCCGACAACGCGTATGTCAAAAGCATTGTTTTGCCTTCGTCCGTGGCAATCGTCAAAGCGAACGCGTTCGACAATTGCGCCCTTGTCAGCAAGTTGGAACTTGGACTGAATGTCTCTGATATCGGCGACAACATCATCAATGGTTGCGCGCAAATAAGTGAGATTTTTCTCTCGCCGACGACACCGCCAACCGCCAGCGCGACAAGCTTTGTCATTGACCCACACACCAACAAAATGCCGTCAGTTTTCGTGCCGACCGCCGCGCTTGCCAACTACAAAGCGAGCGGAGTTTGGGCGCTTTTCCACCCAAAGGCTTATGGCGACTTTGACTATAAGGCGGAAACTGTCGCCTTGGAAGCCAGAATGAACACCGCCATTGACACAAAAATTGACCAAGAACGCGTCACCACAACAGGCTCAATCACCGCGTTGCAAAGAGACAAACTCAACCAAACGCCACGACAAGTTACAAATTGGAATTCCGTCACGCCAGAATCTTTCTTGACGTTTTCTGACAACACCACGACGAACAATCCGTCAACGCTATATAGCGCTTTTTGCGGACTTCGCGTCGTCAAAGAAACCGCGACGGAACTGTTAAAATTGGAGATTATCGCTCCGCAAAACAATAACAAATTGTATGTCCGCTCGACGACAGGCAGTGGCATAAATTCGCCTTGGCGAGATATCGGCGGCGTTGACGACACTTACCCAGTGGGCAGTTTGTTTTTCACCGTCTCGCTATATAGCCCCGCCCAACTTTTTGGCGGTTCGTGGACTCGTTACGCGCAAGGTCGAACGATTGTTGGTCTCGACGAAAACGATACTTCTTTCTCAACGCTTGAGCAAACGGGCGGTGAAAAAACGCACACGTTGAATGTGCAAGAAATGCCATCACATAGGCACAACTTTGACGCCTATGACTTAACTGATATCACAGGCGACAAAAACTATGGCTTGCGTTCGACATTTTCTCTCGCGCCTGCTGCCTTTCCAAACTGCGGAAGTAGCGCTACTGGCAGCACCAAGGAGCACAACAACTTGCAACCATATATCGCAGTCTATATTTGGAGGAGAGTAGAATGACAAACATTTACAACAAAGAAAAAACAAAAATATTGACCAACCCCGATTTGAACAAAGGAAAACTCGTCTCTGACACAATCACAACGACAATCACCGCAAAGCCAGAAGTGAGCGAAATTGCTCATTTTGTCGTCGCAAAAACATATCCCAACGGTGGCAAAGACATCGAGAAAGTAATTGAACGCGCCTTTTCGCCAGCCGTCGCGGAAGAAATACTCACGGAAGAAATTAAAATATATATTCCTTTCTCGCCACAAGAATTGGCGGAAAAACAAGCGCTCGACAGAGAATATGCAATAATAAATGAGATTAGAAAAAAGTATTCGCTCGAACAAGAACTTGCTTTGATAAGACAAAAAGACACAAAGCAAACGCAATATCAACAAATGTGCGACTATATCGAAAAATGCAAAGCGACCTTTCCACAAGTCTAACATAATTGATTGTAACAAAACAAAGCCACTGTCATCTATGCTTCCCCACTGGAAAACAGTTGAGATTGTCGCGCTTCGCCCTTTCGTGGAGCGCGATTTTTGCGTTGTATCAATTTTTTTGTCTTGCCAATCGTCGGTTTTTTGTTTGCGGAAAATTGTAAAACAACTATATTTTTTCCACAACGATATTCT
>JAVXBP010000050.1:0-11382 GCA_036659935.1 Clostridia bacterium | reverse complement strand
CCTGAGCGCGTTGGCGAGATGAAGAACAAGGAGAGATGGCTTTTTGGAGGCGCGCTAGCGTAGTCCCCCTACGCGCCGACGACAAACAAGTTGGCTCGACACAGTTCTTCGCTCTATTCCACATTCAAAACGGCTTTGATGCGACGAATGCCTGCGGCGCACGACTGCTCCTTGACGAGAGTAAAGTGTTTCAACTGCCCAGTATGCGTTGCGTGTGGTCCGCCACAAATTTGGATATCGACGTCGCCGATAGAATAAACTTTGACAAGTTCGCCATAACGCGAGCCAAAAACGCCGACAGCGTTGAGTTCGCGAGCTTTTTCTAGAGGCATTTCTTGACATATGACGGGGATATCGCGAGCGATAATCTCATTGATTTGAGTTTCGACGGCTTGCTTTTCGTCGTCGGTCAAAGGGCGCTCAAAGTTGAAGTCAAAACGCAATCTTTCGGCGGTAATATTGCTACCTTTCTGTTGAATGGTGTCATCGTGAAGAACTTTTTTGAGAGTAGCAAGCAACAAGTGGGTGGCGGTGTGCAAGAAAGTTGTCATTTCTCCACTGTCGGCAAGTCCGCCTTTAAATTTTTGTTCAGCGCCTGCTTGAGATAGCTTTTGATGTTCTTGCGAGGCGAGATTATAGCCGTCAATATCGACGCCAAAGCCTTTTTCTCTGCAAATTTCTTGTGTCATTTCGATTGGAAAACCGTAGGTGTCATAGAGACGGAAAGCCGTTTTGCCGTTGAGCGTGTCGCCTTGGACAAATTTCAAAACTTTTTCGATTTCTCTGAGACCGTTCTCCAAAGTCTTGGAGAATCTTTCTTCTTCTTTGGTGATTTCGTCGATAATTTTTGCGCTGTTGGCTTGCAACTCGACATAGACATTTTTGTATTTGTCGATAAACATTTGCGCAATTTCGACAAGGCGAACGCTTTCGATGTTCAACTGTTTTGCAAAGCGAATCGCGCGGCGCAAAAGTCTGCGCAAGACATAGCCTTGGTCAACGTTGGACGGAGTAATTCCGCGTTCGTCGCCAATCATAAAGGTGGCAGTGCGCATATGGTCGGCGATAATTCTCATTGCGCGAGTGCTTGTCTCGTCAGCGCCATAAGCCACGCCCGACAGCTCGGCAAGGCGAGCGATTACGTCGGCGAAAAGGTCGGTTTCGTAGACTGATTTATAGCCGTTGAGCATACAAATTGTGCGCTCCAAGCCCATGCCTGTGTCTACATTTTTTTGCGCGAGCGGTTGGAACTTTCCGTCCGCGTCACGATTGAATTCCATAAAAACATTGTTCCAAATTTCGACGTATTTTCCGCAGTCGCAACTTGGGTCGCAATGGTCGCCACAAGGCGCTTTGCCTGTGTCAATAAAAATTTCCGTGTCGCTTCCGCAAGGACCTGTCGCGCCGGCGTACCACCAGTTGTTCTCTTTTGGCAAATAGAAAATTCTATCTTTCGGAATGCCCAGCCCAGCCCAAACGCTTGCGGCATATTCGTCGCGCGGACAGTCTTCGTCGCCCGCAAAAACGGTTACCGCGATTTTTTCCAACGGAATGCCAAGCACGGAAGTGAGCAACTCAAAAGAAAACTCAATGCTTTCTTTCTTGAAGTAATCGCCAAGCGACCAGTTGCCAAGCATTTCGAAAAATGTGCAGTGGGTCGCGTCGCCGACTTCGTCGATATCACCAGTGCGCACGCATTTTTGCACGTCGCAAAGGCGCTTGCCCGACGGGTGTTTTTGCCCGAGAAGGTATGGCACAAGCGGGTGCATTCCTGCCGTGGTAAAAAGCACTGACGGGTCGTTTTCTGGGATAAGTGACGCGGAAGATATCACGCTGTGTCCCTTTGATTGGAAAAAGTCCAAATATCTCTTTCTGAGTTCAAAAGATTTCAATTGTTCCATTATAATTCCTCTGTTAAATGTTTTTGCAAAGGCTTTTCCGCCCTTGATTTCTTTATTTGTTGCTGTTTTTGTTTTTTTATTGTTGTATTTTTGCTATTTTTTAGATTTGATTTTTTTTGTATTTTTGCAAACTTTTTGCTTTACTTGCATTTTTTTGCTTTTGTTTGTCGCTATTTCGCGTTGTTTTTTGCGAATAATCTATCATACTCGCTATGTTTTGGTTTTTTGCCTATCTTTTTGCGAGTTTCGCGTTTGGTTTTTTCGCCTCGCTCAACGCAGCTTATTGATAGAACAAAATGTCTGCGTATGTTGGCACTGGCCACATTTCGCGCGGAATGAGTGTTTCCAACTTATCCACAACTTCTCTTATGCTTTCCATCGATGTCAAAATTTGGTCGCGAACGATGATTGATTGCTTTTTGAGATCGCGCGTTTGCGTTGCGGTCGCTTTGGCGAATTTCAACTTTTCATAACGCGTTTCCAACTGGTCGAGCAATTCTGACACTTTCGAAAGCGCCGTCGCTTGCACTTTGCCAAGATTTTCGTTCACGGCGCGCAAGTCGTTGATTTCTTGAGCCAACTCTCTTTCCCAACGCATAACTGACGGCATAATTTCTTTTTTTGTTATCATAAGCATTGTTTCCGCCTCGATATAAGCCGTCTTGATATAGTTGTCATAATAGATTGATTGTCTGCTCTCGATTTCTTTTTTTGTGAGAACTTTGTGCTTTGCAAAAAGTGTCAAGTTCTTCTCGCGCGTGAAGTTGTCATAGGCGTCGATGCTGTTGTCAATGATTTCCAAACCGCGCTTTTTCGCTTCTTTTATCCACTCGTTGGTGTAGTTGTTGCCGTTGAAAATTATGCGAGAATGTTGGTTGTACATATCTTTGATAAGCGCCACAATCTCTTTGTCAAGGTCTTCTTGTGGCACATTTTCCAACCTATCCGCAAAGCGCGAAAGCATCTCGGCGGTGATAGTGTTGAGCACGACCGTAGGGGTCGAAAGTGTCGCCGACGAGCCAACCATTCTGAACTCGAACTTGTTGCCGGTGAAGGCGAACGGCGAAGTTCTGTTGCGGTCGGACGAGTCGCGAGAGAGTTGCGCCAAAAAGTTTATGCCAGAAGTGATATATGTTTTTTCGTGCAACGGCACTTCTTTTCCGCTCGAAATGTCGGCGAAAAGCTTCGCCATATCGTCGCCAGTATAGACAGAGATTACCACCGGTGGCGCTTCGTGACCGCCCAGGCGATATTCGTTGCCAAGGCTTGCGGCGCTCATGCGGACAAGGTCGGCATATTCGTCGAGCGCGGAGAAAACCGCGGTGAAAAACAATAGGAAAGTCTTGTTGTGCGACGGGTCAGTGCCCGGCTTGAAAAGATTGTCCCCTTTGTCCGTGCTGATTGACCAGTTGCAGTGTTTTCCGCTGCCGTTTATGCCGTGGAAAGGCTTCTCGTGCAACAAGCACGCCAAACCGTGGTCGTCAGCGACCTTTTTGAGCGTTTCCATAATGAGTTGATTTTGGTCAGTGGCAAGGTTTGCGGGGCAGAAAATTGGCGCAAGCTCGTGTTGAGACGGCGCTGCCTCGTTGTGTTGCGTTTTTGCAAGCACGCCGAGTTTCCACAATTCTTCGTTGACGTCCGCCATAAAGTCAGACACACGCCCCTTGATTGACGCATAATATTGGTCGTTTTTCTCTTGCCCTTTTGGTGGCAACGAGCCAAACAACGTCCTGCCAGTAAAGCGCAAGTCATTGCGTTTGTTAAAGTCTTTTTTGTCGATAAGGAAATATTCTTGCTCTCCCCCGACGTTGACGATTACTTTTGTCGCGTCATTGCCAAGAATTTTGAGCATACGCATAGCCTGCGTGTTGATTGCGTTCATAGATTTGAGCAATGGAGTTTTTTTGTCCAACGCCTCGCCGTTGTAACTGCAAAACGCCGTCGGAATATAGAGAATGCCCGCGCCCTCGTTCGAACGCTTGATAAATGCAGGCGAACTGCAGTCCCACGCGGTATATCCGCGCGCTTCGAAAGTCGCCCTTATGCCGCCTGACGGGAAAGATGACGCGTCAGCCTCGCCTTTGCGGAGATTGCTGCCCGTAAATTCCAATATAGGGTTGCCCTGTTTGTCAATAGAAATAAAGCTGTCGTGCTTTTCCGCTGTCGTGCCCGTCAATGGTTGGAACCAGTGCGAATAGTGTGTCGCGCCGTTTGCGGACGCCCACTCTTGCATAGCTTTCGCCACTTGGTTTGCGAGTTCTTTTCCAAGAACCTTGCCTTGGTCAATGACTTCGCGCAATTCCGCGTAAGCTTGTTCGCTGAGATATTTTTTCATTTTTTCGTTGTCAAACACGTTGCACCCGAAAAATTCCGTTATCTTTTTGCTCTCTGTAATTCTCATATAGCTCCTTTTTCTCTCTATCCCTATCGCGCTGGGCGATATCATACCTATTATAGCGTTTTTCTCGGCAAATTGCAATTATTTAACAAGTATTTTTAGAATTTATTATAATTGATATTTATAATACCGCAACTGTTTGTTATAATGGTATTTTTTGAGCATTTTTTCTTAAGCTTGCTTTGTGTTAATGGACACTTTCTCGCCTTTGTGTATTATATCTTGCAAAAAAGACAGCCCTATCTTTGTCGATAAGACTGTCAGTTTGATTTTTTTTATGCGATTGCGCGAGCTTGCATTAAGTCTTTTCGCGAGCTTGCATTGAGCGATTGCGCGAGATTGCATTAAGCGGCTTTGTGCGCTTGCAACAATTTGTCTTTTGCAGCTTTCAACGCGTCGTCCATATCTTTCTTTGCAGTCGCTACTTTGGTGTCAAAGTCTTTCTTTGCAGCAGTAATTTTGTTCTCAACTGCGGTGACAGAGTTGTCGATTGCAGTGATTTGTTCCGCGGTGAGCTTGCCTTTCATTTCTGTCATAATAGTCGCGGCTTTGTCGTCGCAAGCCTTTGCCCACTTGGACAAGTCCTCGATTTGAACGACTTCGCCAACCGTGATGTCCAGCGCGAGCCCTGGTGTCTTGTTGAGAATGTCAACAAGGTCGGTCGCCATTTTTTTGAATTGTTCTGGCAAGCCTTTCGCCTCAAGGTCGGTCGCCATTTGGTTGAGTTTTGTGTCAAGTTTGGCGATTGTATCTTTCATAGCTGCCAATTCGTCAGCTGTTTTGTTCTTTATTTCTTTGTCAATCGCGTTGTCAATGCTGTCAATGGTGATTTTGCCGTCGGCATCTTTGAACTTGTCAACAGGAACTCCGAGCAAGTCAGCGATTGCTTTCGTGTCAGTTTTGGATATAATATTGTCAGTGATTGCGATTGCTTGTTCGATTGTGAGCTGTGTCATTTCGAGTGAGTTTGCCGTGGCTACAAGCAAATTGTAATTTGTATAGTTTGCGATATCGAGCGGTTTGATTTTGAAATATTCCGCCGTCCAAGCGCCAGTCTTGATTGTCTCGACCATATTGTTGTAGGTCAATTCGCCAAGTTCTTTCGCCTTTTTGAAAACGTCAGTCTCGATTTCTTTGTATTTGTTGAAGTCCTCGCTTGTCGCGCCAAACGACATAGCCATCAATTTGTCAACGGAATAAGTAACCGCAACGTCCATTGTAAGGTCGTCGTGTTGAGCGAGCGCAACCTTGATGAGCGCGAGTTTTTCTGCGGTAAGAGTGTCATAGCCAGCCTTGCCCGCATTGTCTTTTTTCAACTTTTCCGTCTCGCGTTGGAGAGAATAGTCAGTCGAACGCTTTGCGCTGAGTTGCAAATTGAACGAACTCTTTTTTCCATTGACAGAAACTTCTATATCGTTGTAAATGTTGTTTTCCGCATCCGCGCCCTTTGAGCTGACAACTGACACGTTTACGCCAGTGTTGTCCTTGTTCAAAAAGCCCAAGTCATATGACAACTGCAAGACGATATTTGTCGCTTCTTCAATAGTTTTGCCTGTGATATCCGCTTCGCCATAGAGCATAACCGCGGCGTCTTCGTTGTCGGCGTGATAGGTCAAAACTTTGCCTTTTTCGTCAAGCACAAATTCGATTGACGGATTGATGTCAAGTGTTACAAATGTTGTAGCGGGCGTTTCTTTTTTCGGTTTTTTGTCACACGCAACAAAGCATGTTGACATTACGACGATAGCCAAAGCTACAACTCCAACTTTCCAAAATTTTTTCATTTTTGTCTCCTTGTTTTTTGAATTTGGGTTTGTTCCCCAGCGAACTCCACCTTTTGCGATAGAATTCTTGTCTACATCTCATTATATAATATATATAACAAAAAATAAAGACTTTTGACATTATTTATGAAAGATTTTACATTAATAAACTAATCTTAATAATATATATCGTTTTTTTCGACAAAATGTTGCATGTGCCACGCATTTTTTAATCTTTTATAACTTTCCGACAAAGTCCGAACAGCGCTTTTTTTGTTTTTTTGCAATCGCAAACAAATTTGGAGCGTGAAAAATTGCGTTTTCTATTTTACACGCAAAAACTTTTGGGAGTGATTTTTTGATTTTTGTTTTTTTATATATGAAATTATTTATTTTTTTGTCCGCTCGACAATTTTGCGAGCCAAAAGATTGCCCTTTTACATTTTATGCATAATTGATTTTGAAAGTGATTTTTTTGAATGCTTTTTTGTTTAATATTTTGTTTTTAAATTTTACTTTTTTTCGATTTTCAATTGTTCTTTCGTCGCGATTTGGTGCGCGCGAATACGCGTCGCCGACAATGGCAAGACAATCTCGAATGTCGTCCACTCGTTTTTGACGCTCGTGCAAAAAATATCTCCGCCAAGACGCAAGACGATTGACTTTGCAATGCTCAGCCCCAGCCCAAAGCTGTTGCCGCTTTCTGCGTGAGAACTGTCGCACTTGTAGAACCGCTCGAACACGTTCGCGATATCTTTTTCGTCGATGCCAGCGCCAGTGTTTTTGACTTTGATTGAGATTTGTTTTGGTTGCTTGGCAAGCGTAAAGTTGATTTTTCCGTTTGCTCCAGCGTATTTTTGCGCGTTGTCAACAAGAATTGTGACAGCTTTTTCCAACTCTTGTTTGTCGCCGATATATGACAAGTTGTTTTCGAGACTGCTGTCGATAGAAATGTTTTTTTCGTAACAGCTCGCTTCGAATGAGAGCAAAATTCCTTGGCATAACTCCGTCAGAGCAACGTTGTCTTTCGCGAAAGATTTGTTCGCTCCGTCAAGGCTTGACAGCTCCAACATTTGCAAAATAAGACTGCTCATTCGCGTGAGTTGATAACTCGCGCTGTCCAGCCACCGCGCGTTGGATTGCACTGTCGCGCCCTCGTCACTGCGGACAAGGTCGAGATTGGTGGTGATAATCGTGAGTGGAGTTTTGAGCTCGTGCGAGGCGTTTGCGATAAGTTCTTGTTGCTTGTCGAACGCTTCTTTGATTGGCGCGACGGCGCTTTTTGCAAAAATATAGCATAGGAACGATATCAGCGAGATAGACAAAACGTATACTATCGCCAACATTCGTCCAAGACTGTTCAAGCTTTCTTTGTCCGTCGTCCAGTCGAGAATTGCATATTTTGTGGCGGTGTGACCGTCAATTGTGACGTCAACTTTCATTACGCGATAACAATTCTCGTCGACCTTGACGATTGATTTGTCTGTTTCCATAACCTTGCGAATGAGCTCGCCGCCCTTGAGCGATGACAAGTTTTCTAACATATTGTCAGAGACTTCGACAATTTTGCTGTCAATCGCGACAAAACAATAACAACTTTCGCGCGAACCAGCAGGAGCGTTCTCGCCTTTTTTGTCGTCAATCGCGTTCGCAAGAACTATATGCGCCGAACGCGCGTAAATGCTCGCCGTCAAGCCCATAATCGTGCCAAAAACCAACGCCAGCAAGCACGCGCTCACCAGTATTGGTATTAGCATAAATTTCAACTGAACCTTTCTGAACATTTGCATTGCTTGTCCTTTGCGACGAACCTTTTGACACGGTTGCATTGTTTGGAATTTTTCCAACTCCGTTTGTTGTTTATTGTTTATTGTTTATTTACTTTTATTATTATATAGTAATTCTTTGTAGATTGTTTGTTTTGTTGTGTTTTATTTGTTGTGTTTTTGTTGTTTGTTTTGGCAAATTAATTATATTTTGTTGCGTGTTGTTTTTTTGTTTAGACTTTCGAGCCCAATTGATAGCCGACTCCGCGGATAGAATTGATTGTAAATGGCGCGTCGATAAAGTTAAGTTTTTTGCGCAAGAAAGATATAAATACTTCCAAGCTGTTGGACTCAAACGTGTTGTCAAAGCCCCAAACCTTGTTGATAAGCCCTTCTTTTTCTGCAACGTAGCGAGGGCGCTCAAGGAAGTAGCGCATAATGTCGCATTCCTTTTGCGAAAGTTTGATATCTTTGCCGTTGTAGCAAAGTTGATAACTCGACAAGTTGAGCACAACGCCTTGGTGTTCAATGGTGTTTTCTATGCTGATTTCTCCGTGACGGCGCAAAACCGCGCGAATGCGAGCGAGCAACTCGGGGGTGGAAAATGGCTTCGCGAGATAATCGTCCGCGCCCATATCGAGACCTTGCACCTTGTTTGTCTCTTGCGAAAGAGCGGTCAACATTATCACAGGGGTGACGTTGCCTTTTGCGCGCAATTCTTTGAGAACCTCATAGCCGTTTTTCTTTGGCATCATAATGTCTAACAATATAAGGTCGAAAATATTGGAATTTGCATATTCCAAACCTTCTTCTCCGTCATAAGCGCATTGCACTTCATATTTTTCGCGTTGCAACATAGTCGTAAGAACGTCGCACAAGCTGACAGAATCTTCTACAAGCAAAATTCGCATTTTTTTATCTCCTTTCTGTATAAGTATATTATATACCAAATAAATTCTTTTTTCTATCAAATTTTAACAAATGATACGTTTGTCGGCGATTTTGTTGATATTTCGCCCTTTATCTTGCAAATTTATTCTACAATTCTATCATTAAACACAAATTAAAAATATTTTTTTGTTATTTAATATGCATTTAACCATGCGGCATTAAGATATAGGAGTAAAGCGTAGGCATACGAATTACGAAAACTGACTTTTTCATAATTTACTTCCCCATTTTTAAAGGCTCGTCTCTCCAGGCGAGCCTTTTCCCTTGCCATTTTTCGATAATATGAACAAAAAAGATATCCACAAAAAATGGATATCTTTTTGATTTTTCTTAATTACTTACCTGAGCTCGTGATTTTGGGAGCGTAAGCGAGATGAAGAATGAGAAAAGCCGACCTTTTCGGAGCAGCGCCAACATAGTCTCCCTATGTGCCTGCGACTAAAAGTCGGCTTGACGATATTATTCGCTCGTTTTCGAGCTCAGGATTTTGTGGGACATAATTACGCCCATAACCGACGCCATCATCAAGCCCCTTGTCCAACCGCTCGAATCGCCGAGGCAATGCAAGCCTTCGATTGAGGTGTTGAAGTCTTGATCCATTTTGACTTTGTTGGAATAGAATTTCAACTCAGGGGAATAGAGAAGTGTTTCGTCGGAAGCAAAGCCGGGGACAACTTGGTCGAGGGCTTGAATAAAGTTGATAATATTGATCATAGTGCGATAAGGCATGGCGGAAGTGATATCGCCAGCGACGGCATCGGGGAGGGTTGGCTTGACGTTGGAGCGCGAAAGCTCTTTGGTCCAAGTGCGTTTTCCGTCGATAATGTCGCCAAAGCGTTGGACAAGAATGTGACCATTGCCGAGCATATTGGTGAGCTCGCCGATTTTCTGCGCGTAAGCGATTGGTTGATTGAACGGTTCGCAAAAGTTGTGCGAGCAAAGAATCGCAAGGTTGGTGTTGGGCGATTTGAGTTCTTTGTAAGAATGTCCGTTGACGACAGCGAGATCGTTGTCATAATTTTCTTGGCTGACAAAGCCACCGGGGTTTTGGCAGAAAGTTCTGACCTTGTTTTTGAATGGTTGCGGATAGCCAATCAGCTTGGACTCATAGAGCGCGCGATTGACTTTTTCCATAACTTCGTTTCTGACTTCGACTCTGACGCCAATGTCAACAGTGCCGGGCTCGTGCAAAATGTTGTGCTCGGCGCAAAGGTTTTCCAACCACTCAGCGCCACGTCTGCCTGTCGCGATAACGGTGCGAGTTCCGCGCAATTCGCGGTGGTCCTTGCCGTTGTCAATGATAACGCCGCAGCATTTCGCGCCGTCGAGCAAGATGTTTTCGCATTGATAGCCGAACAAAATTTCCACGCCGTGTTCGAGCAAATATTTTTCTATCGCGAGATAAATTTCTTGCGCCTTTTCTGTGCCAAGGTGGCGGATAGGACAATCGACAAGTTTCAAGCCCGCCCTAATGGCGCGCGTGCGAATTTCTTTGACTTCTTCGTCTTGGCTGAGCCCTTCGATATGCGTGTCCGCGCCGAATTCGAGATATATTTTGTCGGTATAATTTATCATTTCTTGAGCAAAAGCGTCGCCAATCAGCTCAGGCAATTGTCCGCCAACTTCGCTGCTCAGGGACAATTTGCCGTCAGAGAAAGCGCCAGCGCCGCTAAAGCCCGTTGTAATGTGACAATAAGGTTTGCAATTTACGCACACATTCGTCTTTGATTTTGGACAATGTCTGTTTTCGATAGCTTTGCCTTTTTCCACAATTACAATTTTGCCTTTGTAATCTTTGCGCAAGAGCTCCAACGCGGTAAAAATTCCTGCCGGGCCAGCGCCAATAATAATAACGTCGTATTGCATTCTTCTTCCTTTTTTCGGTTTATTTTTTAGTATTTTTTTGTTATGTTTGCCAATTACGTGATATGTATGCTAGGTTTTTGGTTTTTTTAGTCTTTTGTTTCGCTTGTTTCAACGGCTTTTTTTGGTTTGCCTTTGACTGTGAGAACTGTCATCAAGATTGGCACTGCCAAGAACACCGCGCCCATAATTGTGCCGAGTGTGAATATCACATATTGCATGCCTGTTGTCTTGAAAATGTCTTGCAATTCGCGAGCGATGTCGCCTGCGAGTGGCACTTCGATGCCGTTGATAGCAAAAAAGCAACCGATAAAAGTCAAGAAAAGCGGAATTGTCAAAATTGTGCTATAAGCCGTGCCTGCAATCGCCAAAATGTTGCGTGTTTTTGGTTGGAACATATTTGCGAAAAGCGTGGTGAAAGACATAATTCCGAGCGCCATAGTGATGACGACAACGACATATTTTAGAATTAATCTGAGTGGCTCGAGATAGGACAAAAAGCCGACTTTGACGAGCCCAGTTGTATATAGCAGCGAAAGAATGCCCCACACATTCATAATGATAGAAAACGCGAGAATAAACCATCTCAATATTTTTTTGTTCATAATTTCTCCTTGTGCGAGACAAAATTTGCGTTTGACGGCAAAATTACTCAACATTTTTATTGTAACATACGCGCGAGCGTTTTACAAGAGTTATTGCAAAATAATTTTCCGAACGCGCAGCGCAACAAAAAATAT
>JAVXBP010000049.1:0-11564 GCA_036659935.1 Clostridia bacterium | reverse complement strand
GCATAGAAATTCCGAAAAATTGCAAAAACAAATATGAAGTCGACAAAGAAACTGGAATGTTGATTCTCGACAGAATTCTCTATACGTCAACGCATTATCCTGCAAACTATGGCTTTATTCCGCGCACGCTGGCTGACGACGGCGACCCGTTGGACGTGCTTGTGTTGTGCAGCGAAGAAGTCGCGCCACTCTCACTTGTCGAGTGTTATCCAATCGGTCACATCGCGATGATTGACGACGGGCAAGAAGATATCAAGGTTCTCGCCGTGCCGTTCAAAGACCCAACGTGGAATTGCTATCGCGATATCGCCAATCTTCCGCCACATATTGTGGACGAGATTAAGCACTTTTTTGGAGTGTATAAGCAACTGGAAGGCAAGACAATGACCGTCCTGGAAATGTATGGAAGAACTTCCGCAAAGGCGGTTGTACAAAAGTCAATCGAAGATTACGAAAAAAAGTTTAATGACTGAACAAACGAATAGCGAACTTGTGTTTGCTATTTTTTTATAATAAAAAGAGAAAGAAAACAACAAAACAAATCAAATAAAATACAAAAGAAAAAGAAAACAAATGAAGAAAATTGCAAATTTTAGATATCTTCCTGCAATTGCATTGATGGTTATCGCCGGCATTTTGCTGGTAAGTTATGGCAATATATATTTTTCCTTGAGTGTGGCGGTGGCTACGCTCATTTTGATAATTTGCTTTTGCGCCTTTCCACAATTGAGAAAAATGAGAGCCAAAGCTGCGATATTGTTGCTTGGTTTTGTGCTGTCGTCAATCTCGACGGTGGTTGTTTTCTGGTCATACGCGCAAAAAGAAACTCGCGTGGACGGCGCTCAAATCGTCGCTCGCGTGTCGAGCGCCAACGCTTGTGATATCAACGGACTTGTCGCGAACGAGATAAACGCAAGTGGCAATATCGCGCTTGTTTTGGACGCTCGAACGATAAATGGCGAACGGCAACGGGGCAAAATTACGCTCACAATCGGCGCGATTATGGCGAAAAATCTCAAAGTCGGAAGTGAAATTTCCGTTCGCGCGGATATGTCCAAGATTCCGCTCAATCTCACAGAAAGCAATCAAAAACAGTTCAACAACAAATATTATTGGCGAGCGAATTGTCGCGACGGCGACGAAAGCAGTTTTGTGATTACAAGTGAAAAAATCAATGTTTTCGACAATATAAAAATAAAAACGCGTCACTTTCTTTTGTCCAACGTCCAACCAGAGACGGCGGACTTTCTTTTTGCTATGACCTTTGGCGACGTTCAATATTTGGGCGACGACATAACGAGCAACTTTCGCGCGACAGGGACGGCGCATTTGTTTGCGGTGTCGGGCTTGCACGTCGGAATTCTTGCGGGCGGACTGCTGTTGATTCTGCGCAAATGCAAGTTGAACAACAAAGTCATTTGGCTGATAGAATGTGCGTTTTTGTTCTGTTATTCTTTTCTTTGCGGATTTGCTCCGTCGACGTTGAGAGCGAGTTTTATGCTTTTGCTGTTGCAAGGCGCAAAATGTATTGGTCGCAGGAACGACGCTTTTTCTACAATTTCGCTCAGCGCGATAATAATTCTTCTCGTCAAGCCGACGGCGCTTTTCGACGTGGGCTTCCAGTTGAGTTATGGCGCGGTGTTGGGCATACTTTTTCTTTCGCCACAAATCGCGCGCGTGTTGTCCAAAATTTTGCCAAAAAAAGTCGCCGACTTGCTCGGCGTGAGCTTGGCGGTTAACATTGGCTTTTTGCCGATGGCGATGGTATATTTTGGCAACGTGTCGATGGTATTTGTGTTGGCAAACTTGGTGGTAATTCCGCTCATAAGTCTTTTCTATCCGCTTTATTTTCTTGCGTTGGTGGTGACGCTTTGTTTGCCAATGGCGCAAGTCGTTCTTTATTTTATCAGTTTTCCATTTGTGGCGATTATCAAATTTGTCGAGTTGTGCGCGAACATTCCGCTGTTTGTGTTCAAAGTTCCGATGGAGCGGTGGATGTTTTTGCCGTGGCTTGGCGGAATGTTTTTGCTGTCAAAATATTCCTTTGTCAACAAAAGCGCAAAGGGCGCGACTGCGATTACGCTGACCGTGTTGATGCTTGTCAACAGTGTTTTGCTCGTCGGCGGTTGGAGCGTGGACAGTGGCAAAAGCAACGTTTATTTCTATGATGACACCTACGGCAATCAATACGCGCTTATCAAAAGCCATAAATATGGCAACTATCTTCTTGTCGGCGGTGGCGTGAGCTATGACGGAATGCGCAACACGGAAAATATGCTCGCGGACTATGCTGTCAAGCATTTGGACGGCGTCGTCAAAGCGGTCGTCAGACAAGACGATATACAACTTTTTTCGCTTGGAAACTTTCCGCAAGTTGACAACGTCTATTGCGAGCAATTCCCTGCGCAAATGCCAGACCAAACGCCTGAGCAAAGTTGGGGCGTTTTGTCAAGCTCGGTGATAAACAAGGGGGCGAGCGTGGCGATATTTTCCGCAAAGGAATTTGTTTTCGCTATTGACGGCGTTCAAATTTGCTTTTTGGCAGGCAACAAAACATTGCCGAGCGCGAGCGACTTCGACATAATTGTGACGAATAATGCCGATATTCAGGTCAAAAGTGGTCAAATTGTCGTTTGTGGCAGGGGATATCGCGAAAGTAAGAAAAATTTTATGCCTTCCGAATTTACTTTTGCAACAAAAAATGGTATAATGTCAAGAGAACCATTTTGGAGACGATATGAAGGCGCTTGAGTTTAAAAGAAAAATGAGCGAAGGAATCGCAAATATTTATTCCATTGTTGGCAACGACAGCTATCTCAAAAGCTATGTTGTCGGCGTTTTGCTTGCGACCATTCCTGACGAAGATATGGACTTTTGCTACAGCGCGTTGGACGAAAATTGTTCCGTAAGCGAGATTCTTGACAGCGTTGGGACGATGAGTTTTGTCCAGTCTCGCAAGTTTGTTGTCGTAAAAAATTGGGAAAAGGAACTGACAAAAGACGAAAAAGCAAGGCTTGTCGACTATGCCGACGACCCGAGCGAAAACTGTTCGCTGATATTGATTGACAGCCCAAAAATCGCAAACGTATTTGGCGAAAAAAGTGTCACTGTTGATTGCAATAAGGCGGTCGAAGATGATATAATATCTTATATAGCGTTTTTGCTCAAAAAGCGCAATTGTTCAATGGACAAATTCGGCGCGAAACTTATTATTGCTTCGTGCAATGGCGACCTTGGCAAAGTCGAAAGAGAAGTGGAAAAACTTATGCTGTTTTGCAATGGCGAAAGCAATATCACACAAGCCGACGTCGAGTTGTTGACACCGCCCGACACGGAATTTAAGATATTCGAACTTACAAACGCCATTCAAAAAGAGAACTTTACTCAAGCCCTGTCAATCTTGAACACCTTGATAGCAAGGGGAGAAAAACCACTTGTGATTCTCGCGACAATCACCGCGTCTTATCGCAAAATGTTTGTCGTCGCCAACTCAACGGCAAGCGACGAGCAGTTGCAACAAGTTCTTGGCTTTTCGCCAAACGCGCTCAAGATGAACAAAAGCATTGTCGACCAAAACAAAAAGAAAAACCCGTTGTATATTCCACAATTGAAGCGCACTCTCGATTACTTCTATGACCTTGAGTTCGCATTCAAAAGCGGAAAAATCAGTCAAGAAAGCGCCTTGGACTTGGCAATCGCCAAGCTTGTGTCGCAAAAGAAATAAGGAGAAAAGCCGCGTTGAGTTCCCTGTCAAAATCAGTCAAGAAAGCGCATTGGACTTGGCAATCGCCAAGCTCGTGTCGCAAAAGAAATAAGGAGAAAAATGGATAATATCTCAATTCAACAACCACCAAAATTCAAAAATAACGTCAGCTCATATATTCTCAAAGTGATTATGTTCGCGGCGTTCTATTTTGCGTGCGCGATGAGCGCAAAAAACGCTTTCAACCTTTTGCCTTACACTCAATATGGACAAAAAATCTTGCAAATGATGCCGTCGGCAAACTCGGCGATGATGTTGTATGTCGCGCCGTTGTTTACCGCGTTGATTATGTTTGGGCTTTTCCATTTGATAGAAAAATATTGCTTTGTCAATATGACGCGCACAATGTCACTCTTTGGAGCGCAACTCGACAGCCACTTTTTCTACAATGTGACGGCGATAGCTTTTGTCGCGTATGCGATAGTGAAAGGTTGTGAAATTTTGTTTTTCATTTTCTTTCCGTTGTCGGCGAACATTGCAGAACCTATCGTGAGCGTCTTGCTTTCGTTTGTTACAATGGCGGCGATATTCTTGTTTGTCGCAAAAAAAGTCGGCAAAACATACGCGCCGTTCGCGTTTAGCTCATTGATGTTGCCGACAGTGCTTTTGCTGATTGTGGCGTAGGGGTGGATATGAAAAAACTTTTGATTGTAATATTAATTATATTGTCAGTGTTTGGGCTTTCCGCTTGCCAAAAAAATGTGGAATTTGACATTCAACCAACGACGTTTGGCGACAAAAACTTTGGCAAAGAAGCCTATCTTTTGTTGCAAGATTTGTCATCACAAAAAGCCGACGGCTTTGCGGACCGCACAGCAGGCAAGGGGGGCGACAAAAAAATGGCGCTCCAACTCGCGCAGTCTCTCCAGACTTTCTACAAGTTTACGAGCGACAAAAATCACAAAGACTTGACGGACGAAAACGGAGTTCCTTATGTCGGAGTGGACGCTTTCGATTATCAATTGACCAACGGCGGTGGCAAAACTTACAACGTTGTCTACACTTGCAAGGCTGTCGGCGAAAGCAAAGGCAGAATTTTGCTTATGGCGCAATATGACAACCTTTACGCTCACAACGCGACGGAAAACAGCATATACAAGACGGACGGAGCATACGAAAGTGGCGCGTCGGTGGCGGTTTTGATGACGATTGCGCGCTATTTTTCTGAGAATAAAATTCAATTGCAATATGACATCGACTTTGCGTTTCTTGGCGGTGGCAGTTATGGCTGGCTGGGCGCGCAAGAATATTTGTTGAGCTTCTCTGCGGAAGAAAGAGAAAAAATCGCGCTTGCGGTCAACCTTTCGAGTGTGGCTGGCGGCGACAATTTGTACGCTTATGGCAGAGACAAAAAAACCGATTACGCGGACTATTTCTATCAAGTCGGCGAGAAAAACTCTCTCGGTCTCAAGGCAGTTCCACATGACAAACGCATAACGCAAGGTCAAATTGTGGAAGACCAAAAAACAACTTATTTCCACGCAGGAATGCTTGGCAATCATATGTGTTTTGCAAACAATCTTATCCCGACGCTCAACATTATGTCTGCCAACTGGGAAGATAATTCTTTGCCGTCAATCGTCGAGAAAAAGGGAATGAACAACGTTTATCAAACGACGCAAGACACTTTCGAGCAAATGATTGAACGCAGTGGTGGCAGAGAAAAGGTCGAAGAAAGCCTCGACAAAGTTGTCAAACTTGCGCTCGGCGCTCTCTCGAATGAGAATGCAAAAGCCCTTGATATGGCGCTTTCGACCGCGAGAAAACAAGAAGTAAACACGCTCGCTCAAGGGGCGTCAACAAACCTTGCGCTGACAATTGTTGCGAAAGCGCTCGCGATTGTGGCGATATTTGTAACGCTTGGCGTGGCGAGAAAGTTTGTCAACAAAAACGCGAAAAGCTATACGCCGATTATTGGCAATCATATTGACGGCGAGCCGAAAGAAAACAAACCGATTGACGTTTTCGGTTGGGACAACAACGGCAACGGCGGAAGTGGAAACAACGGCGACGACAAGGGCGGTCAACCAAAAATTGGCGACGGCAACAACGGCGACGACAATACAAAAGACGGCGGTGGCGACGTTTTCGAAGGGTTCTAACCTGAGACGCCATTAAGAAAACGGAGGTAAACAAATGACAACACAACTTCTTTCTATGCAATTCAATTTTTCGATGAGCTCATTCAATTGGTGGGTTATCGTCGATATCTTGATGCTTGTCGCGCTTGCGACGGCATTGATTGTGTTTTTTAAACGAAGAAATAGCATAAAGCTTGCGGTTATCTCAGCGCTGTATATTTTGTGTTATGTGGCGGTGATTGTCGCGAACTCGATTGTGCGCAACGGAATGTTCGACATTACAATGAGAATTTTCCAATATGTGACAATTTTTGCGATTGTCGTGTTTGTGGTGGTCTATCAGTCGGACTTCAAAGTGTTGCTCAACAGATTCGCGCACGGCAAGTCGAGCGTGAAATTTGACCCGAATATGACGGAAGAAAGACTTATCAACAGCGCAAATCAAATTGTAAAAGCTTGCCAAGATATGGCGAAAAACGACGTGGGCGCGCTTATTATCATTGTTAAGAATGCGATTCCTGACCACTTGCTTGACTCTGGCACTGCCTTGGACGCAAGCGTTTCGAGCGGACTGCTCGAGAGCATTTTTAGCACAAAAGGGCCTTTGCACGACGGCGCTGTCGTGATAAAAGGCGACACGCTTTTGTCGGCGTCTTGCTTTTTGCCACTGTCGCAAGAAGTCAATATCGGCAAGGACCTTGGCACTCGCCACCGCGCCGCGATTGGCATAACGGAAGAAAGCGACGTTTTCGCGATTGTTGTCAGCGAAGAAACGGGCATTATCAGCGTGGTTGAAGGGGGCAAAATCAAAAGATATATGACCCCAGAAAAACTCTTTGAAGAAATAAAAATGGCTTATGGCATTATGGCGCAAACCGCCGTTGAGAAAAAACGCGAGAGGAAGTTCCTATGAGTACTATTGTTAAACCTAATATTCTTTTGCCAAAACAAAACATCGACAAAGCGAAATGGAGCTGTGTCGCGTGCGACCAATTTACTTCGCAACCTGACTATTGGAGCAAGCTCGCGGACTTTGTTGGCGACGCGCCGAGCTGTCTCAATATGATTATGCCAGAAGTTTTTCTTGCAAACGGCGACTTGAATGAGAGAATAGAAAAAATAAATCAAAATATGCAAACGGCGCTGAGCGACGACATTTTCGACCAAATCAACGACCTTGTGCTTGTCGAAAGAACGCAAAGCGACCACCTTGTCAGAGTTGGGCTTATGCTCGCGGTTGACTTGGAAGATTATGACTACACCCCCAACAACAAGGCGCTCATCAAAGCGACAGAAAAAACCGTGGAAGAAAGATTGCCGATAAGAATTGAAGTGCGCAAAAACGCTTCTCTTGAGTTGCCACACATTATGTTGCTTATGGACGACAAAGAAAACGCAATTTTGGGCGGACTGCTCGCGAAGAAAAACAAGTTGGAAAAACTCTATGACTTCGACCTTAATATGCAAGGCGGACACCTCACGGGCTTCCGCGTGGACAACTCAGACGAAGTGATAAAACAAATCGAAAGCCTTGCGGACAAGAAAAATATGCTCGCAAAATATGGCGTAACCGACAGCTTGCTGTTTGCGGTTGGCGACGGAAATCACTCGCTCGCGACGGCAAAAGAATGTTGGAACGCAATCAAAAAGGGCTTGTCCGAGCAAGAAAAAGCCACGCACCCGTCAAGGTTTGCGCTGTGCGAGCTTGTCAATTTGTATGACAACGCGTTGTCTTTCCAACCGATACATAGAGTTGCTTTCAACGCAGGAGAAGAACTTGTTGACTTTCTTGTCAAGAAATTGCAAGGCGATGAGAGTACAAAAATTGTTTTCCGCGGAAAGGAAACTCTCGTCAATATCCCTGCAAAACCAAGCGACGCAATCGCCGATATTCAACAAGCGCTCGACGAATTTGTCAAGCAAAATCAAAAGGTCGAGCTCGATTATATCCACGGCGAGGAGCACTTGATGCAGGTCGCAAACAAGAAAGACGGCGTGGCGATATTTATGCCAACGCTTGCGAAAGACTCGCTTTTTGACTATGTTATACGCAGAGGCGTGCTGCCGCGCAAATCGTTCTCTATGGGACACGCGGAAGACAAGCGCTATTATTGCGAGTGCAAAAAAATCAAATAATCGCGCAAGGCAAAGGTGGAATATGTTGTATAGAAACATTCTCGAGATGATTGGCAATACGCCGATGATTGAGCTCAAAGGTATAGAAAAACATTTTGGGCTGTCGGCGAAAATTTTTGCAAAGTTGGAAAACAAGAACTACGGCGGAAGCGCAAAAGATAGAGTTGCGTTGGCGATGATTGAGGACGCGGAAAAACGCGGAATTTTGCGCGCTGGCGCGACAATCATTGAGTCAACAAGTGGCAACACGGGCATTGGGCTTGCGTGGGTCGGCGTGGTCAAAGGCTATCGAGTAATTCTTACAATGCCCGACACGATGAGCGTAGAAAGGCAAATGCTTTTGCGAGCTTACGGCGCGGAAATCGTCCTGACCGACGGCAAACTTGGCATGCAAGGCGCAAGCGAAAAGGCGCAAGAATTGTGCAAATCTATCGCTGGCGGAGTCATATTGGGGCAGTTCGACAACAAAGCCAATCCGCAAGCGCACTATGACACGACCGCAAGAGAAATTTGGCGCGATATGCAAGGCAAAATTGACGTTTTTGTCGCGTCTTTTGGCACGGGCGGAATGATAAGCGGCTGCGGAAAATTCTTGAAAGAACAAAACAAAGATATTCAAATTGTTGGCGTTGAGCCTTTTTCGTCACCGTTGGTCTCACGCGGAGTGAGTGGGGCGCATAAGATTCAAGGCATTGGCGCAAATTTTGTCCCGTCAATTCTCGACAAAAGCGTGATTGACAAAATAGAACTCGCGACAAATGACGACGCTTACGCTTATGCGAAATTGCTCGCGAAAGTCGAATGTTTGTTGGTCGGAATCTCGTCGGGGGCAACCTTGGCGGTAGCGGTCAACCTTGCGCAAAAGAAAGAATATGACGGCAAAAATTTTGTTATAGTTTGCACGGACAATGGAGAAAGATATTTGTCCAACAAGTTGTATGAGTAGAAAAAAGCTATGACTTGCGAGATTGAAAAGTCGAGAAAAAAAGTATTTGTCATTTTTGACAATATATGGTAAAATATATATAAATAGTTTGTTGGCGCTCAGCGCGCAACAAGGGGAGTAGATTGCTTTTGATGGCAGAAAACGCAGAAAATGCGGAAAAAGCGGATAGTATAGACAATTTGCAAATTCCACAACAGGACAATCAACAAGAAAAAGGGGACAAAAAGCCGAAGGAAAAATTCTTTCGAAACCATACTTTTACAGGTACGCAAGTGCTTGTAATTGGTTATTTTGTCGTAATTTTGCTGGGCACATTCTTGCTCACTTTGCCGATATCTTCGCGCACGGGCGAGTGGACGGGCTTTGTTGACGCGATGTTTACGGCGACGTCGGCGACTTGCGTGACGGGGCTTATTGTTTTCGACACCTATTCTTATTGGACAATTTTTGGGCAATTGGTCATTCTCGCGATGATACAAATCGGCGGAATTGGCTTTATGACCTTGATAACTTTGATTGCTATGTTTGTCAAAAGACAAATTGGCTTGTATGAACGCAAAATTCTTATGCAATCGGCAGGGACAATGCGTCTCGCTGGCGTGGTTGTGCTTATAAGACGAATAATTTTGCTCACAATCGTTTGCGAAGGGGTGGGGACACTCCTGCTTTGGATAGCTTTTGCGCCTGATATGGGCATTGGCAAGGGGCTTTGCTATGCAGGCTTCCACTCAATCTCGGCATTTTGCAACGCAGGCTTTGACCTTATGGGCAAGTTCCAACCGCTCAGCTCGCTCTCGCGATACAGCGGAAACGCGCTCGTCAATCTCACGATTATGGGACTTATCGTCATGGGCGGAATGGGCTTTGTCGTTTACAGCGACATTTATGACAAACGCTTCCATTACAAAAAATTCCGTTTGCACACAAAAATCGCCTTGATAACAACTACAATTTTGATATTTATTCCTGCGATTATTTTCCTTTTGTTGGAAAGAAATCACGCGCTCGTCAATATGGGCTGGGGGGAAGCGATTCTTGCGTCTCTCTTTTTGTCAGTCTCGCCAAGGACGGCGGGCTTTAACACAGTTGACCTCAACACTCTCACAAACGCGAGCAATTTGCTCACAATCTTGCTTATGCTTGTCGGTGGAAACCCCGGTTCGACAGCGGGCGGTGTCAAAACAATCACCGTTATCGTGGTCATTCTTGGGACGTATGCCGCCGCGAGAAACAACGAAGATATTACAATCGGCAAACGCACAATTCCAAGCGGTCAGGTCAAGCAAGCAAGCGCGCTCTTTACGACCTATTTGATTGTGCTGATAACGGGCACGTTGCTCATTTGCATTGCGCAACCGGAAATGTCAGTTTTCAAAATTCTCTATGAGGCGACGTCGGCGCTCGGCACGGTCGGAGTGTCGCTCGGCATTACGCCAGAATTGAACGCGTTCTCGCAATTGGTGCTTATATCAATGATGTTTATGGGGCGTGTCGGGGCAATGTCAATCGCGACAGCCTTGCTTGCAAAAAAGCAAAACCCACCGCTAAAACGCCCGCAAGAAGAAGTCTTGTTGGGATAAAGATAATAAAAAAACAATCAACCAATGAATTTTTTTGATAAGAAGATAGTAAAAAACGCATAAAAACACTTATAAAAAACATAAAAAAACACTCGCAAAAAGAAATTTTGTCAGCATAAGAAAATCAGAAAAACACTCGCAAAAAATTCTTTACGGGAAAAAGTTAGCGAAAAAGCAGAAAAGGAGTTTGTATGAAATCAATTTTGATAATAGGAATGGGAAGATTCGGGCGCCACTTGGCGAACAAAATGACCGAACTTGGAAACGACGTTATGATTGTCGATAAAGAGGAGTCAATCGTCAACGAGCTTGCGCCACACTTTACAAACGCGTTTATTGGCGATTGTACGAATGAAGGCGTTTTGCGCGGGCTTGGCGTGAGCAACTTCGACCTTTGCTTTGTCGCAATCGGGGACAACTTCCAAGCATCGTTGGAAATCACTTCTTTGCTCAAAGAACTTGGCGCAAAATATGTTGTGTCAAAGGCTGACCGCGATATGCAAGCGAAATTCCTTGCGAAAAATGGCGCGGACGAAGTCGTTTATCCAGAACACGATATGGCGGAAAAATTGGCGATAAGACACAACGCGAAAAATATTTTTGACTTTATCGAGCTCAACAACAGCTATGCAATCTATGAGATCGCCGTTGTGCAAGAATGGGTCGGACACAGCCTTATGGAATTGAATATCAGAAAAAAATATTTTATCAATATTCTCGCGATAAAACGCGAAAACAATATTCAACCTTTGCCTGACGCAAACTATGTGTTCAAAAAAGAGGACCACGTAATCGTTATTGGCAAGCCTGATGATGTTTTCAAATTGTCCAACAGAAAGTAAAAATAATATAAAAAAAGCGATATACGCAAACGAGAATTTGCGACAAATAACAAAATCGCGAAAAATAAGCAAAAACAAATAGACACAAGCAAGAAATTTGCGACAAATAATCAATATCAAAAAATTTTGTATAAGCGGGGAGCTATGGAAAAAATAAATTTGAATGGAATTTGGTTGTTGGAAGAAATTGGCGGTTCTCACAAATGCGAGGCTACC
>JAVXBP010000048.1:0-11712 GCA_036659935.1 Clostridia bacterium | reverse complement strand
CATACAAAAAAGTCAACTTTTTGTCAAAAAAACATTGCGATAGCCAGCGATTATTTTGTAATAAAATAAAAAGGAAAATTGTGTTGAAAGCGAAGTTAAAAAACAAAATATATTAGAAAATAACGTAGAAAGGGAAGCTGCAAAAAAAATAGAATAGAATGGAAAATAACGTAGAAAGGGAAGCTGCAAAAAACAAAATAAAAAGCAAAATTATGTCGAAAGCGAAGTTGAAAAAAACAAAATAAAAAGCAAAATTAATTTTTGCAAGGCACAAATTCCAAAATAAGGCGAGTAAATTATTTATAAAAGTTGCGCAAAACTATTGAAAAAGATATTGAAAGATGTTATACTAGCATTAGTAAGTTGAAAAGAGGAATTATGAACTTATATTTTGGCAAAGATCACACCCACTTATGCAGGGCAAGCATTTCCGCTTGCCGTAATTTTAATGTTTACAAAATTTTAAATTTATATAATATCTACAATGGAGGCACAAATGAAACCTTTTTTTGAGTCAGTTTTCACATTTGAAAACGAGGCGTCAGATATGGCTATTATTGCTTTGGAAGGCGCAAAAGAATTAGGAAACAGAATCGATTATTATCTTACCACTTGGTACAATCAAGAAGCTGAGCAGTCGGGCAGGCAATTGCCTACGCGCAAGACTTTCCTTCTCAACAATGTTTGCCCAAGGTTCACGACGGGCGACGGCAAAGGCATGATAAACGACACCGTGAGAGGAAAGCACGTTTTTATCATTGTCGACACCGGCAATTATTCTTTGTCTTACAATATGTTTGGCGTTATGAATCGTATGTCTCCTGATGACCATTACGCTGACTTGAAACGCATAATTTCCGCAATGGGCGGCAAGGCGAAAGCAATCTCTGTTGTTATGCCGAGCCTTTATGGCGGTCGTCAACACCGTCGCAACGCGAGAGAGTCGCTCGACTGTTCTCAAATGTTGCACGAGTTGGAAACCATGGGCGTAAGCGACGTTATCACTTTTGACGCGCACGACCCACGCGTTCAAAATGCCGTGCCTTTGATGGGCTTCGACAACTTTTTGCCAACATACCAAATTCTCAAGGCTATGTTGCGCGCTTATCCAGACGTAAACATCAATCACGAAACATTTATGATAGTCAGCCCTGATGAGGGCGCGATGAGCAGAAATATTTATTACGCTTCTGTTCTTGGCACTGACCTAGGAATGTTCTACAAGCGTCGTGATTACGCGACAATTATCAATGGAAGAAACCCAATCGTCGCGCACGAATATATCGGCAACTCAGTCAAAGGCAAAGATATTTTTGTCGCTGACGACATTATCGCGACAGGCGACAGCATGTTGAAACTTTGCACGGAACTCAGAGCTGCAGGTTGCAACAAAATTTTCTTGACCGCAACCTACGCGTTGTTTACAGAAGGCGTAGAAAAATTTGAAAAGGCATACAAGGACGGTTTGTTTACAGCGGTTATCAGCACAAACTTGACTTATACGCCACAGGCAGTAAAAGATGAACCTTGGTTTGTTCAAGCGGATATGGCAAAATTTGTCTCTTATATCATTTCCGCCACCGACCAAAATCGTTCATTGTCGACTTTGCTTGACCCACATGACAAGATTCACGAGCTAATCGAAAAGTTCAATCAGGGCAAGCCACAACAAATGTCTTTTGAGATAGAGGAGTAGTTATGAAAATTCATTGGCTAGGGCATTCGTGTTTTAAGCTAGAAGAATCCACTGGTACCACAGTTATCGCAGACCCCTATGACCCGAATCAAATAGGATTCGGAATAGAAAAAGTGAACGCGGATATAATTACATTGTCACACCAACACCGCGACCACAATTACCTCGGCAACGTCGAGGGCACGCCAACCATAATCGACAGCATTGGCTGTTGGGAAATCAACGGAGTGGGCATCAGCTCGCTCGTAAGTCACCACGACCACGAACACGGCAGGAAACGCGGTGAGAATTTGATCTTCAAATATCGTATGGACGGCGTTGATATTTGCCATATGGGCGATATCGGAGAAGAAATCACTCCAATATTCGGCGAGGCGATTGGCACGGTTAATGTTCTTATGATTCCTATTGGTGGCAATTTTACCATCGATGCGGAAGAAGCCAAAGAATATATCGACTTTCTTATGCCAGACATTGTCATTCCGATGCACTTCAAAACCGACTCTTGCGAGTTGGATATTGACAAACTTGATGAGTTTCTTGACTTGTTCGACGACGACCAAATCATTGAGGTCGACGGCACTATGTTGGAACTTGACCGCGCCAACTTTGACGGGGACGTTACAAAAGTAGTGGTTTTCGATTCAAGCAAATTTTAAGCGACGCATTGCAACAATTCAAAAAGCGCATTGTGGAAACAAACAACGGCATTGCAAAAAGCTTGCAATAATTTTTGGACAACGAGTTTAACAAGCAATATTGCAATAATTTTCGGGCAACAACATTGCAAAAAAAGGTGACGCTTTTGGCGCGCAATCAATTCAAATTTAAAATAATTTTTAAAATTTTTAAAAAATTCCGTAAAATGGAATTTGGCACATAGAATATATAGAATAATAACAAAGTCACAAGCATTGCCGCAAAGCGCGGCAAGCTTGCGCGACTTGTATACAGGAGTTGGTCATATGGAAAAAAGTTATTTCAGCGAGCAAGAATTGTCGCAAATGAGAGTTATGACTTTGCGTGATTGCGCCCGCAAAATTGGCGTCGCTTCTCCCACGACAAAAACGAAGCAAGAGATAATAGACAATTATCTCGAGATTGCAGAAGGGAACGCAAAGCCGAAAAGAACAAAACGCGGTCGTCCGCCAAAAGACGACAGTTTGGTGTTCCGACAATTGGACGACTACAACAAGCCGTCTGACAGTGAAAATATTGTGAAAGAGTTGTCAGAAGAAGTTTTTGACGACGTGGAAGAATTGAGCGAGGAGCGTGAAGAAGAAAAAATGCAAGAATTGAAAGAAATTACAAAAACAATAAGAAGCGAGTCTTGCATTCCAAAGTTTGTCAAAAACAACAACGCGCAATTCAAACAAGAAGAAAAAGAAGTCGACAACGTCGCAGAAATGCTCAAAACAGGCGAATTCGAAAAGAAGTTTGGCTTGTTGGATATTCACAGCGACGGCTATGGCTTTTTGAGAGCGGAAAACTGCGAATATGGCAACAAAGACGCATATGTTTCTGCAAAACTTATCAGAAGTTTGGGCTTGAGACCGGGCGATATGGTTGGCGCTATCGCGCGCAAAAACGCCGAAAACAAACCGCCAGCCGTTGTTTCGGTTGAGTCCGTAAACGGCAACGCTTGCGAAAATCTCAGAGCGCGACCAAACTTTGACAAAATGGTGCCAATTTATCCTGACGAAAGATTGAAGCTTGAGACGGGCAATCGCGGCGACTTTGCAATAAGATGCATTGACTTGATCGCGCCAATCGGCAAAGGTCAAAGGGCGATGATAGTTTCTCCGCCAAAAGCAGGAAAAACTACTTTGCTCAAGAAGATTGCATCGGCGATAGCTGACAATCACCCGGGCGTCGAATTGTTTGTTTTGTTGGTCGATGAGCGCCCAGAAGAAGTCACAGATATGCAACGCTCAATCAAGGGCGAAGTCATATATTCCACATTCGATGAGACACCAGAACATCACTGCAAATCAGCGGAATTGCTCATCGAAAGAGCGAAAAGAGAAGTCGAACTCGGCAAGGACGTTGTCATAATAATGGACTCTCTGACGCGACTTGCGAGAGCTTACAACTTGACGATTCCACCGACGGGAAGAACGCTTTCTGGCGGTATTGACCCGGGCGCGTTGCACAACCCAAAAAGGTTTTTTGGCAGCGCGAGAAATATAGAAAACGGCGGAAGTCTTACCATTATTGCGACGGCTTTGATTGACACTGGCAGCAGAATGGACGACGTTATTTATGAAGAATTCAAGGGCACTGGCAATATGGAAATTCACCTTGACAGAAAGCTCAGCGAAAGAAGAATTTTCCCTGCGATTGACCTCAATCGTTCGTCTACAAGACGAGAGGACTTGTTGCTCACTCAGAAAGAACTCGAAGGTGTTTGGGCAGTCAGAAAAATGCTTTCCAACAGCAGTGAAAGCATGGATATGACAGAGCAATTGATAGGTCTTATGGTCAAAACAAAAAACAATGAAGAGTTTATCGACAATGTTTGTTTGCAAATGAAAATGATAGAAAAAAACGGATACAATTTTAGAAAGTAAGAGATATTATAGGAGGTTTTGCAATGAAAAATAGAGTAAATACAAAGGCTTTTAGCTTTGCAATAATTATGATAAGTTTCTTGTCAATCGCGACCTTAATAGTGGCGGTTTCGGTTCTTTTGTCCAAAATAGACGGGCAAGTTCCTTTGCATTGGTCGCCAAAATTTGGCATTGACAAGTGGGGCTCAAAAAAAGATATGCTAACGTCCGCGGTGATAATTCCAAGCGTCCTTGGGCTTTTGTTCAATTGTGGCGCGATAATTGCGCACAGATTGAAACAGTATGGCGTAAGCGTGCTTTGTTCTAGCCTTACATTGGCAATTGTTGTCGCGTTTGCGTCGGCGAGCATAACTTTGCTGGTGTCAGTTTTGTAAAAAAAGACAAGCAAAAGCGAATTTTGTTTTGGACAAAAGTTGTAAAAATCAACTCGAAAAAGTGTTTTGTCGGCGTAATTGCGTTGACATAATTTTGCTATTTGCATAAGCGCAAAAAAAGAAAACACAAAGAAAAAACTCTTAAAAAACTAACTCAAAAAGTAAGCGTAAAAATAAATCAAGCGCAAAAATAAATCAAGCGCAAAAATTAATGAACGCAAAGTAAAACGAACGCAAAGTAAAACGAACGCAAAGTAAAACGAACGCAAAAAAATAAACTCGAAACTTACATAAGCGCAAAATCTACTTAACAAGAATTTTCTATATTTTGAAAAAATATTGCTACAAATATCGCTTTTTTGGCGATATTTTTTTACTTTTTTCTCTATGTTGACATATGTTGTCAAGTTAAAAGGCTTATAATCCATTTGTAAAATGGACAAAGGAGAAAGAAAGATATGGAAAATTATAGCTTTGGAAAACTTACAAGAAAGTTGGACGACACAAGAACAAACAACGCAAGAATGAGCGACGCGGAAGTATACGACACAAGAACAAACAACGCAAGAAAAGTCAACGCAAACGCTGACGGCAGAACAATGTTGAGAGAGAATTTGCAACACGCGCAAATCGAACAAAAAAGAATGACAGCTGGCGACAGAATATTCCTACAATCGGTCATAAAACGCCAAAAACTCGTCATTCAAGACCTATGTCATCTCAATGAGTTCTATCCGAATGTGATTGACAAAGACGTAATCGGCGGACTTTTTTCGCTGTTTTGTCTCTTGGACGACGGCGCGCAATCGTCGGAGTTTTCCGACCGTCATTGAGAAAACTTTTGCAAAAAAAGCTTACAATTTTTCGCGCAAAATATAATAAAAGTTAATTTTCTGCAAAATGATAAAATAATCAAAAAATGTTATTGAATTATCTTGTTTTGTATGATAGAATATAGATATATATAATACAGCATAAGGAAAATAATATGAGAATAGAAGCAAAAAACATTGCAAAAGAACTTATAATTGCAAATGGAAAAATTGTCGAGCAAACACTGTTCAACAAAATTACAAATTCGCAAATCAGCTATTGTGGCAAAGAATTCGAAATTTCTTATTATTTGCCGTCGAAAAAGAGCAAAAAAATTCTTTCTTTGATTGACAGCACGATGATGGAAATCGTGGAAGAAAACGAGAATTCGCTTGTTTTTTCCGCGACAAAAGACGAGATTGTTTGGCACGTTGAGTTGTGTTATTTTGCGGACGAAAAGAGTGGCGTTGTCAAAAAAACAATCAAGCTCAGCGTTGACAATTATGCAACAAAAATTGATTATATTTGTCTTGACGAGATGCCTGTTGACAAGAAAACATACAATTGGACGATTCCGCAAGTCAAAGACAGAGTGTATATTCCAAACAGAATTTTCACGCTCGGACAGCCATATTATGTCGGCGATATGTTCTTTGGCGGTGAGTTTCCGACGGCGGAAAACCGCATTGTGGCAGGCGTTGGGTCGAGCAAATATTACTTTGGAAGAACGTTCGAGGAGATTGCCGTTGACGGAGTTTTCGAGACGATAAGTTTTGTGATTGGCGGAGCGATCGGCAGCACTTTCGAGAAACTCAGAGCGTCATTTTTCGAATATACGCAGAGTTTTGCGCAACCAAAAAAGTTTAGAATTCAGTTCAACAGTTGGTATGACCATATGCTCGATATCAACAGAGAAAACATTCAAAAGTCATTTGTCGACGTTCACGACGGCTTTGCAAAGGCTGGCTTGAGACCGCTCGATTGCTATGTTGTTGACGACGGCTGGACGGACTATAAGCAAGCCAAATTGTGGGAATTTGACCAGACGCGTTTCCCTGGTGGCTTTGGCGAAGAAAGCAAGCTTACAAAGTCGCTTGGCTCAACCTTTGGCGTGTGGTTTGGACCGCGTGGCGGCTATACGACACAAACGGCAAAATATGCAAAAGCGTTGTCAAAAATCGGCTATCCTATGTCGAAAACAACGCAAGATATTTGCACTGGTTCGCCAAAATATATCAAGGACTTGTGCGACAGAATGGCGTCATTCTGCGTTGATTACAATGTCACTTATTTCAAAATCGACGGTTTTGCCGCAAAGCCTTGCGCGTCGGCAAATCACGGTCACCCAAAGGGCGAGGGCGACGGGATATATTTCTACACTTTTTTGTGGGAAGAATGGACAAAAGGCTTGGAGCATATTCGCAGCGTTCAGCCTGATGTTTTTCTCAATATCACGTCATACGCGCATTGCAGTCCGTGGTTTTTGCGTTGGGCAAATGCAGTTTGGCTCAACAACTGTGGCGATATGAACTACGAGGGCGCAGGCTCGGATATCGACCAGTGCTTGAACTATCGCGACGGCAAATACAAGGACTTTTTCGAGACAAGACAGATACAATTCCCCGTTTCTTATCTCTACAATCACGAGCCTTGCTATGGCGAAAAAAACTACAATCCGCCACTTCCAAACGCAACGCACAAGACGGTCGTTTACACAAACGCCGAGTTCGAAAAATATATGTATATGTGCATGATGCGTGGCACTGGCTTTGTAGAATTGTATTTCAGTCCGCAAATGTTCGACGACGAAAGGTGGAAAGTCGCGACAAAAGTCTTGCAGTGGGCAGAAAAGAACTTCGACATCATCAGCAACAGCCAATTTTTTGGAAGTTCTCCAAAAGACGGCGGAGTATATGGCTATTATGCAAAAAATGGCAAAAACGCGATTGTTATCGCTCGCAACAGCGCCACCAGCGCCAAAGAATTTATGCTTGACAACGCAAGTTTGAGCTTTGACAAGGCGGGCTATACTATTCAAGAATTCTATCCAACGGCAGGCGAAAAGACAAAAATCGCCTCAAAGGGCAGGTTCAAAACTATGCTCGAAAGCCAAGAAGTCAAAATTTTCTCAATCACAATCGACAAATAAGCATTTTGCCTCGCTTTCGGCGGGGCTTTTTGTTTGCAAAAAAGTAAAATCGCGCTTGCAAGACGCTTGCGCGAACTCAAATATTGTATAAAATTTTTAAAGTTATATATAATACTTGTAATTTATTATTTTATTTGTTATTATATAGAAGTACAAATATTCTTACTTGATAAGGAGCTCACTATGAAAAGGAAATTGTTATTACTTTTTGTAATAATGGCAATAATGGTTCTTACGATCAGCGCAGTGGCTTGCGCGGGGACTGATGCTGACGGACTCAAAAAGCTGTCTATTCCAACCGAATTGGAGATGAATGGCAGCACTGTCAGTTGGTCGGCGGTTGATAAGGCTGAGAAATATTATGTAAGTGTCAATGGCGAAGAAGTTGCTGTCGACACAACGACTTACAACATTGCTGTAAGCGAAATTGGCGAATATGCTGTCAAAATCAGAGCGTACGGCGACGGCGTGAAATATGGCTCAAGCGATTGGAGTCAACCGATTGTTTATGTCAAAGGTCAAAGGCTTGCGACACCAAAAGTTACAATCAACAACGAGACAAAAACGGCATCTTGGACTGCTGTTGACAACGCTGCAAAATATTCTATCAAAATCAAAAACAAGCAAGTGTCGACTGACAATATTGAGAGTGGCGACGTTGTTTTGGAGCAAGAACTCACCGAGACTTCATTTGTTTTGTCGGACGAAAAATTCAAGGCGTTCGACGCGTATGGCGTGACAGTTATCGCTTATCCAAGCGCGGACAACAAAATTTATACAAAATCATTGCCGAGCGATATGGCAAAATATATCGTTTCGCTCAAATTGCCAACGCCACAAATCAAGGCAATCAACGAATCTTCACTTTCGTGGGACAAAATCGACAACGCAATCAAATATAACGTTGTTGTCGAAAGTGTCGGAAAAGAAACCAAAATATTTGCGACTACTGGCACGGCTTATTCTTTTTCTACAATGAAGTTGGGCGCAGGCAAATATAACATTCGCGTTCAAGCGGTGGGCGACGGAGTTGTTTTCTTTGACTCAGATATCTCGGCGGTCAACCCTGATTACAGCGTGCAACAACTCGCTCAAATTGACAAGACATATATAGAATATGTCAAAGAACTTGACAGCGTCACAAACAGTGACCGCGAATATATCAAAATAACATTCCCAACATTGTCAGCGCTCGATGGCATTGACGAGTTGAAGTTGTTGTTGAAGGCCGTCAAAGCCGACGGCAACACGTCACTCAGAACTCTTGATACAAAAGTCGCGATTGTGGCTGACCAACTGGAATATAAAATCTCTCTCGACGAAGTTTTCTTCACATTGAAGAAGGTTACTGACAAAGAAACTTATGAGCAAGACTTCAAATTTACGGAGGAAGAAAATTATTCGTCGATGTTCGAGATATCGGTTTATGCAATCAACAACAAGGACAACAAAATTTTTGACTCTGGCGCGCAAGTGCTTGAACAAAAATATAGAAGCTACAAAGCTCCGCGTATGCACGACGACCCAAATGATACGGCATTTAATGGCTATTATATTATAGAAAATCTTGGCAACTTGTCATATATGGAAAAATATCCAAACCAAAAATATTATTTGGCAAAAAATCTTGACTTCAATTATTACGAATTCCGTTCAATAAAAGAATTTGGCGGAGTTTTCGACGGTCGCAACCATACAATCTCGAATATGGTCATCACAAACAATGGCGACAGCGACACAATTGCGTTTATTCAAAAGGTTGCAAAGGGCGGAACTATTCAAAACTTGCACCTTGTAAATCTCAACGCAAAAGGCTACAAAAACACGGCGATTGTTGGCGGAATGGTCGGAGTAAATGACGGTTCAATCACCAACTCGACGGTTAATGGCAACATTGATATCAATTATTTTGTAAACACAACTGACAAAGATGCGAAAAAGTTTGAGCTCGCTCTTGCTGGCGGACTTGTCGGCGAAAACAATGGCTCGATTGCAAATTGTCAAAGCAACGTCGCAATCAAAGCCAACGCAGGCGGTGGTTTGGTCGGCAAAAATGCAGGTGGCATAAGCTATTCGATGAGCATTGGCAAGGTTGACGCGCAACTCGCAGACGAGACATACACAGGGGAAGTCACATTCTTCGCTGGCGGACTTGTCGGAGAAAACATCGGAACAGTCTTGCACTGCTTTGCGATTGGCAATGTCAGCGCGACAGGCAAAGACGCGATTGTGGGCGGTTTGATTGCTATCAACTCAAAAGTTGCAAACATCGACAACAGCGGAGTAGTGGCACAATCTTATTCTGGCAAACCTTTTACAAAAGAAACTCGTGAGCGCGTGACCGCAAAAACAAGCGGAAACAACTCTATTGCCGGTGGCTTGATAGGCAAAAACAGCGGTACAATTAGAGATTGCTATTCAACGGTATTTGTGACCGCGACAAGTTGCGCAGGCGGTCTTGTCGGAGAAAACAGTGGGACAATCAACACGGCTTACAGCACAGGTGGCACGGATAACAGTGGCGCGGCAATCGGCGGTTTTGTTGGTCGAAACAGCGGAAGTGTTGTCAACGCGTATTATTATTCTGAGTCCAACAAGGTTGACGCAGGAAACGCGACAAAAATAATCGACGCGTCCAAACTTGCCACTGACTTGGCGACACTTTTGCAAGCGGGCAACGCGACAACGGAATTCGCAAATATGCAAGACGGCAAGAACCCAGTTCTCAAACAAATGATATATATTTCTGATTATAATATCACTATCAAACAAGCCGAGAATATTTCTCTCAAAGGCAAGCTCGTCACTCCTGACGGCGCTACGGTAGAACTTGGCAAGGGCATTGGCGAGACATTCAAATTGCACGGAAGCGACCTTGTAGCTGGCAAAATAATCGCGCAATACAGTTACGGAATAAACACACAAAGCTATATTTCTATCTATGTGTTTGTAACAGTAAAATAATTGTAGAAGTAAATAACTGCAAAAAAACAGTTGCAAAAATGCAAAAAACAACAGTTGAAGAAAAGTGCAATAATAAAAACAGTAGTTGTAAAAACGCAATGATAAATAATTGCAAAAAAACGCATAACAATAGAACAAATACAATTGTAGAATAACTGCAAAAACACAATAGTTGCAAAAGAAAAAATTGCGACATTCCAACACTCCGTTCGCGGAGTGTTGCTGTCTAGTATGGAGAAAAAATTATGAGCTTGACATTACTTTTTGATGCTGACGACACAATTCTTGACTTCCACAAAGCGGAGCATATAGCAATTTCTCTCACACAGTCATTTTTCCATTTGGACAAATTTGTTGACTTGCCAAGCAAATACAGCGTGATAAACGACAGCATTTGGAAGGAATATGAGCGTGGCGAGATTGCGTTCAAAGACGTTGCAGATACGAGATTTGTTAGGCTTTTTGCAATCTATGGCTTGGACGACCTTGACCCGTCAGTGGTGGGGCAACAATACAAAGAGTTTCTTTCTCAGCAAGCTTTTTTTGTCAGAGGAATGCGCAAGTTGTTGGACAAATTGCTTGGGCGCGACGATATGTATATCATCACAAACGGCATTGTATTCACTCAGGTGAGACGATTCAAAAAAGCCAAACTCAACAAATATTTCAAGAATATATTTATCTCTCAACAAATAGGCTACAAAAAGCCACAAAAGGAATTTTTCGACCACGTCAAAAAGAGCATTGCCAATTTTGACATCGAAAAAACATATATAATCGGCGATTCGCTGACGTCAGATATGCAAGGTGGCGCAAACTCTGGGATAAAAACAATTTGGTTCAACAAAGCTCGCAAGAAAAACACATATGACTTTTGTCCGACTTACGAAGTCAACAGCGTGGCGCAGTTGGACGCGTTGATAGAAAAGTTGGAAAAGCAATAGAAAATTTTGCTTGTGATTAAAAATGAGTTAAAAAAGAAAAAACCGCTTAATATATTGTAAAATAGATTGTAAAATCAACAAAAATAATCAACAAAAAAAAGTAACAAAAAAAGTAACAAAAAAAGTAACAAAAAAAGTAACAAAAAAAGTAACAAAAAAATATAATCAAATAAATTAATAAAAAATCTAAAATCAATCAAAT
>JAVXBP010000047.1:0-11855 GCA_036659935.1 Clostridia bacterium | reverse complement strand
ACCAACTCTGGAAGCGCAAATTGTTGAGAATGTTGTCGCGGAAGAAAAACCTGCAAAAAAGGAAAAGAAGTCAATCTCAAAGTCCGCTCAAAAAAAGGCGCTCAAAAAGTTGCTCGCAAGCGAAATGACAAGAGTTGACGCAGATATGGCGGTTGGACTCAACGACGAGCAAATAGAAGAAAGAAGGGTGCGCAATTACACAAACATACAACCAAACATTATCACGAAGTCTTATACCAAAATATTTACGTCCAACGTATTTACTTTGTTTAATATTATAAACTTTTTCTTGGCGAGCGTAGTAATTGTCTATGGACAACTCAAAAACGCGCTGTTTATTGGGATAATCGTTTTCAATATGATTATTGGCATTATTCAAGAAATTCGCTCAAAGCGCACATTGGAAAAAATGTCGCTTTTGACAAAATCGTCAGTTTGCGCTGTCAGAAATGGCGCAAAAAAAGATATCTCAATCGAAGATATTGTGCTTGACGATATAATTTTGTTGAAACAAGGCATGCAAGTGCCTGCGGACAGCATTGTTCTCAGTGGAGAATGCGAGGTCAACGAGTCACTGCTCACGGGCGAACAAGATGACGTTCACAAACATATTGGCGACAAAATGATGTCGGGCAGTTTTGTGCAAGCGGGCGATTGTTGTGTGAGAGTGCAAGCCGTCGGCGAAGAAAACTTTTCGGCGAAAATTATGGCGGAAGCCAAAAAGTTCAAAAAGTCAAAGTCAGAACTTATGCGTTCTATCAATTGGATAGTCAAGATTGTATCTATCATAATTTTCCCGTTGGGAATTCTTATGCTTTTTACAAATATGTCAACCGCGCCAAATATCAATCGCGCCGTGACAAACACCGTCGCATCAATTGTCGGTATGATACCTGAGGGTCTCGTAATGTTGACGAGCGTCGCGCTTGCGGTGGGCATTGTCAAACTTGCAAAAAAACGCACGCTTGTGCAAGACTTGTATTGCATTGAGACGCTTGCTCGCGTTGACGTGCTTTGCCTTGACAAGACGGGCACAATCACCGAAGGCACAATGCAAGTCGAACAAACTCATATGTATTCAACCAAAAACGGCGACATTGACGTCATAATGGCAAATATGGTCAAGGCGCTTGGCGCAAACGGAGCGACTTTCGAGGCGTTTAGCAAATATTTCCACTCCAACGAGACTTTCGAGACAAAAAAACTTGTCCCTTTCTCGTCGGCAAGAAAGTGGAGCGGCGCTGACTTTGGCGCAAACGGAAGATTTATTGTTGGCGCGCCAGAATTTGTGCTCAAAAGCCGTTATAATATCGTCGAGGACGACGCGAAAGAATTTACAGCGCAAGGTTTCCGAGTGCTTATTCTTGTCAAAACAAACGAAGAACTCAAAGAGACTATGGACGAGAGCAAAATGCGTCCAATCGCTTTGATAATTCTCAGCGACAAAATAAGAGAGAATGCGAAAGCTACTTTTGACTATTTTGCGGCGCAAGGCGTTGCGTTGAAAGTTATCTCGGGCGACAATCCTTTGACAGTATCCAAGGTCGCAGAGAGAGCGGGGCTGAGCGGTTCGGACAAATTTATTGACGCGTCGGTTGACCTTGACACTCCAGAAAAAATATTCGACGCGTGCGACAAATATACAATTTTTGGTCGCGTAAGTCCGTCTCAAAAGAAACAACTTGTGACCGCGCTCAAGGCGAAAGGCTACACAGTAGGAATGACGGGCGACGGCGTAAACGACGTTATGGCGCTCAAAGAAGCCGACTGTTCAATAGCGATGGCGTCAGGGTCTGACGCAAGCAGAAATGTCTCACAACTCGTTCTGCAAGACAGTGATTTTGCCGCGTTGCCGAGCGTAGTCGCGGAAGGTAGACGAGTAATAAACAATATCGAGAGAGCGGCGTCTTTGTTCCTTGTCAAGACAACATTTTCGATTGTGTTGACTTTGTTTATGATAATTTTCCAAATGAACTATCCATTTGAGCCAATTCAATTGACACTTATTGGCGGTTTGTTTGTAGGAATTCCTTCGTTTTTCTTGGCGCTTGAGCCAAACGACACAAAGGTAACAGGCAACTTTTTGGGCAAGGTTTTCAAAAAGGCGCTGCCTGCGGGCATATCCGTCGCGATAATGGCGTTTATTGTCTCGTTCGTATACAAAGATATCGGAATGGACGTCACAACGCAAGTCTCAACTATGGTTTTCTATATCACAAGCTTGATTTCGTTTATTGTGCTTATGCAAGTGTGCATGCCATACAACAAAGAAAGATTGTTCTTGATAGCCATGTGCTCAATAGCTTTCTTGGCGGTCATATCGTCGGACATTTTGAGAACGCTTTTCTCAATCTCGCCGTTGACAACCGATATGATAATCAAACTTATCATAATGATGGTGTGCTCGTTGCCGTTGATTGTGCTTATGCGAGCGGAAGTCGAGGCGTTCAAGGCGCTGTTTAGAGAGATAAAAGACTTTTTTGTCAACACTTACAAAAAGGCGAAAGGCTTGTTTGGACAAAAAGAAAAAAGAAAGAAATGGTAAAAAGTACAATAGAAGAAGATTTTGCTTGTGACAAAGAAAAATTGATTGGCAAAAAAGAAGTAACTTGCGACCAAGAAGATTTGACTTACAAAAAAGAAGTAACTTGCGACCAAGAAGATTTGACTTACAAAAAAGAAGTGACAAGACAAAAACAAAATGTTGATAATGTTGACATAAAACAAATAATTTGCAAGTTGGAAGAAAAATATCCGACAGCAAAGTGCGAATTGGAGTTTTCGTCAACATATGAATTATTGATAGCGGTAATTCTTTCGGCGCAATGCACGGACAAAAGAGTTAACAAGGTTACAAAAGAGTTGTTCGCGCGCTGCAACACGCCAGAAAGTTTTGCGAATATGGAACAGTCAGAGTTGGAAAAATATATTTTTTCTTGCGGATTCTATCACAACAAAGCGAAAAATATTATCGCGTGCAGCAAGAGTATTGTTTCTCGCTTTGGCGGACAAGTTCCAAGCGAATTGGAGCAACTTGTCACGCTTGACGGCGTTGGCAGAAAGACGGCAAACGTGGTCGTGTCGGTTGGCTTTGGCGAACAAGCTATCGCGGTTGACACTCACGTGTTGAGATTGTCCAACAGATTGGGGCTTGTGACAACTGATAATCCACAAGTCGCGGAAATGAAATTGAGAGAGATTGTTCCGCAAGAAAATTGGTCAAAAATGCACCATTTATTGATATTCCACGGAAGATATACTTGTCACTCGCGCAACCCGCAGTGCCAAGAATGTCCGATTGCGGAATATTGCAAATATACAAAAACTATAAACAAAGAGAGGCTAGAAAATGAATAAAATTTTGAAGATTAAGGACATTGCGCCACGCGTAAAAGAATATGTGTTGGACGCAAAAGACATCGCTCGTCACTGTTTGCCAGGTCAATTTGTGATTTTGAGAGTTGACGAAAACGGCGAAAGAGTTCCGTTCACAATTTGTGATTATGACAGACAAGCGGGCACTGTGACTTTGCTTATCCAAGAAGTTGGTTACTCGACACACAAAATGGCAGAATTGAATGAGGGCGACAGTATACACGACCTTGTCGGGCCTCTCGGAAACGCTACTGAGTTGGCGGAATATGAGAATGTTGTGCTTGTTGGCGGTGGAATTGGTTGCGCGGTAATCTATCCACAAGCAAAATTGAGAAAAACAGCCGGCAAGAATTGCGACGTAATCATTGGCGCAAGAACGCAAGAATTGCTTTTTAATATCGAAGAATTCAAACAAAACAGCGACAATTTGTATATCGCGACCGACGACGGAAGTCTTGGCACAAAAGGTTTTGTTACAACCGTTTTGCAACAGCTTATTGACGACGGCAAAAAGATTGACTGCGTGTTTGTTGTCGGACCTATGATTATGATGAGAAACGTTGCGGAATTGACAAGAAAATATAACATTAAGACAGTTGTAAGTATGAATTGCATTATGGTTGACGGCACAGGAATGTGCGGTGGCTGTCGTCTTACTGTCGACGGAAAAACAAAGTACGCTTGCGTTGACGGACCAGAATTTGACGGACATCAAGTCGATTTTGCAGAAGCTATGAACAGAAGTGGTTTCTACAAAGAACACGAACAAAACTGCAAATTGAGAGGTTAAAAAAATGAATAATACACCAAGAAACAATACTACTCAACAAGAACCACAAGTCAGAGTTACAAATTTTGACGAAGTAAGTTTGGGCTTTGACGAAGCCACTATGCGCGAAGAAGCGAGCCGTTGTTTGAACTGCAAAAACGCTCCTTGTCGCACTGGTTGCCCAGTAGGAATTGATATTCCGTCCTTTATTGACAAGCTCAATCAAGGGGACAAAGACGGCGCGTTGGCTGTCATCAGCAAAGAAAGTTTGTTGCCAGCAATTTGTGGCAGAGTTTGTCCGCAAGAAAGACAATGCGAAGAAAAATGTATAAGAAAACTCAAGCTCGGCGGAAGTGTCGCTATCGGCGCGCTCGAAAGATATGTCGGCGATTATGGCTTGCAAAAAGGGGCTGGCGACTTGAAACCAGCGCCGTCTTGCGGCAAAAAAGTCGCAGTCGTAGGAAGTGGTCCGTCAGGACTTGCTTGCGCGGCTGATTGCGCTCAAAAAGGTATGCAAGTTACGATTTTCGAGGCTTTCCACAAGGCAGGCGGAGTGTTGGTTTATGGAATTCCTGAGTTCCGTTTGCCAAAAGAAAAAGTCGTCGCAAAAGAAATTGACAAGCTCAAGGCGCTCGGCGTAGAAATAAAACTCAATATGGTTGTTGGCAAAACAATCACAATGCAAGAGTTGCAAGATGAGTTCGACGCGATATTTATCGGAGTGGGCGCAGGGCTTCCAATGTTTATGAATATCCCGGGCGAAAACTTGAATGGAGTTTATTCTGCAAATGAGTTTTTGACAAGAGTTAATCTTATGCAAGCTTACAAGGCTGACTCGGTTACGCCAGTATATTGTGGCAAAAGAGTCGCTGTCGTCGGCGCTGGAAACGTCGCTATGGACGCGTGCAGAACGGCAAAAAGAATTGGTGGCGGCGAAGTTTATATCATTTATCGTCGTTCTCGCGAAGAAATGCCTGCAAGAGAAGAAGAAATTGTGCACGCTCAAGAAGAAGGTATCAAATTTTGTTTGCTCACCAACCCAGTCGAAATTCTTGGCGAAAACGGCAGAGTTTGCGGTCTCAAATGCGTGAGAATGGAACTCGGCGCGCCTGACCAAAGCGGCAGACGCTCGCCAGTGGTTATTCCAAACAGCGAATACATATTGGATGTTGACCAAGTTATAATCTCGCTTGGCACAAGTCCAAACCCAAATATCAAAAACAGTTTCAAAGGACTGAATCTCTCGCCGAAAGGCACTATTATTGTAAACGAAAGCGAAATGACAAACATTGATGGCATTTATGCCGGCGGTGACGCTGTCACTGGCGCTGCGACGGTAATTCTTGCGATGGGCGCAGGCAGAAAAGCTGCCAAAGCTATCGCGCAACAACTAGGAGTATAGTATGTATCTTGATTTAGCAACAATATTTGTAAAGGCAGGGAATGGCGGTGACGGCATCGTGTCTTTCTACACGGAAAAGTATGTCGATCAGGGCGGTCCGGACGGAGGTGATGGCGGCAAAGGCGGAAGTGTAATTATTGTTGCCGATGACAGGGCTGCCACCTTGGTGGACTTTCAATTTGCAAAGCATTTTCGCGCGGAGGACGGCACAAAAGGCGGTCCAAAAAATTGCCACGGGAAAAATGGAAAAGATTTGATGGTCAAAGTTCCAAAAGGGACAGTGATAAAAGACAAAAAAACAGGCAATATTTTGGCGGATATGTTTTTTGTTGACTCAAAATTTATTATTCAAAAGGGCGGAATTGGCGGAAAAGGCAATGCAAGATATGCTACGCCACAAAGAAAAGCGCCACATTTTTGCCAAACTGGCGAAAAAACAGAAGAAATGGAGCTTACGCTTGAGCTGAAAACTATCGCTGACGTCGGACTTGTGGGCTTTCCTAACGTTGGAAAGTCAACGCTTTTGTCAGTGGTTACAAGCGCAAAGCCAAAGATTGCGAACTATCACTTTACAACTTTGAGCCCAAACCTTGGCGTTGTCAAGTCTTATGACGATTCGTTTGTTATAGCGGACATTCCGGGGCTTATCGAAGGCGCAAGTCAAGACGCAGGGCTAGGTTTTAGGTTCTTGAGACATATTGAACGCGTGAGACTTATTGTCCACATCGTCGATATCTCGGGCTGTGAAGGGCGCGACCCTTATCAAGATTATTTGATAATCAACAACGAACTCGCAAATTATAGCGCAAAGCTCGCATCTTTGCCACAAATTGTGTGCGCAAACAAATGCGACTTGGTCGAAGACAAAAAAGTTATCGCCGAGTTCGAAGAAAAAATTGGCAAAAAAGTAATACAAATTTCCGCGCTTACGCGTGAGAATCTCAACAGTTTGATTGGGACAATATCACAAATGCTCAAAGACTTGCCAAAATGCGAGCCAATTCCGATTGACTTTGTCAAAACCGATGACAAGGACACGACGTCTTATATGATTACCATTGATGATTCGGGCGTTTATGAGGTTGAGGGCGGATTGATTGACACGCTGTCAAGAAACGTTGTGTTGGACGATTATGAGTCTTTCCGCTTTTTCCAAAAAGTGCTCAAAGACAAGGGCGTTATTCGCGCGTTGGTCAAAAATGGCGTAAAAGAAGGCGACACAGTGCGTATCGCTGACATAGAATTTGATTTTGTAGAGTAAGGAGAAAACACATATGACAAGCAAAGAAAGAGCAACCCTGCGCGGGTTGGCAATGAAAATTTCACCTTTGACGACAGTCGGGAAAAGTGGCGTAAGCGAACAACTTTTGCAACAAGTTGACGAACAGTTGGAAGCGCGCGAACTTATCAAAATTACCGTTCTCAAAAATTTTGACCTTTCCGCGTCAGAGATTGCGCAAGAAATTGCCGACAAAACAGAGTCAGAACTTGTGCAAGTGATTGGAAGCAAAATTACCTTGTATAGATTGAGTTCTCGCAAAGATATTTGCCATATAATGGCATAATTGAACAAAAAGAGTATTAGAAAACTTGTGTAAGCCACTCGAAAGAGTGGCTTTATCAAAATTTTGAGCTTGTCAATTTAGCTTTTTGTGTCCCTTGCGTTGGAAAAAGTCCGACGGAATGAGACAGCACGTCGCGAGCAAAAGGCACACTGCCGCGCTTATCAAATAATATGTTTTGAGCGGAGTGAGAAAAGACATCAAGAGAAGAATTATCGCCACAAAAAGATAGCGTTTGCAATATTTTTTGCTGAATGCGTATGACAATATCAACAAGAAAATTTGTTTTGAGCTCATTTTTTTTGCGGTGTTTTGTGGCAAGAAGTTGCAACTTTTCTGGAACTTGTACAATTCTTTGATATCGTTTATGCAAAATATTATGTCGCCAAAACTTTTGGAAAAAGATATTATTTTTTTGTCTTTGGAAGTTGTGAGAACATAGACTTTGGCGCTGTTTTCTTTTTTTGCAATATGATAAAATTTTACGAGAGTGTCGGGCGAAAGATTGCCAAATTTTATCCAAAGAAAGATTATTGTGTCGCCCACGATGAGAAAATCGTCGCCAACTTTCCAATTCAATTGTGGGTGAGTGGAAATTATCGCGTTTTTGACATAGTCATTGCCTTGCACAACACAATATGTTATGTATTCGCTGTAGGTCATGCAAGTTGAGTTTTTGCTTTGTTGGCGAGCGAGAAAAAGCGCCAAAATCGAGCAAAATATAAAAGCGGTCGTCACAACTGCCCACAACTCGAATTTTGCGAGCGTGAGAATTATTATAATTCCAAAAAAAGCAATGATAATTATTGCCAACTTGTCCAAAAATTTGTTCATATCATACTTATTTACTGTTTTTTATTTTTTATTCATCAAAAACACTTTTTGTGATTGAAAAAAAAGTAATTATGTATTATAATAAAAATATGGTTACAGGAATTTTTGGCGGAGCGTTTGACCCGCCACACAATGAGCATATCAAAATTGCAAAGTTTGTCTTGGACAATTATGTCGACAAACTCGTCTTTTTGCCGTCGGCAAAACCGCCGCACAAAGAATGTGTCACTGACTTTGCCGATAGAGTTGCAATGTTGCGAATCGCCACAAAGGACTTTCCACAAATGGAAATTTCCACCGCGGAAAGCGAGATAGAAGGCACAAATTACACCTATCAAATGTTGCCGCATCTCAAGGCAAAATATGGCGAAATTCTTTTTGTAATTGGCGGTGACAGCCTTATTGACTTGCGCAAGTGGAAAAACCCGTTCGAAGTTATAAAAATGTGCAAGTTGTGCGTTTTCAATCGTGGCGACCGACAAGAAGAATTCGATATGGCGCTCAAATATTGGCGAGAAATGGGCGCGAAAATTATACTTTCCGATTATTGTCCAAACGATATCTCGTCGACTTGTATAAGATATAATATCGAATGTGGAAAAATGAATGATATTCCACAAAGCGTAGCAAACTATATTTGCGAAAATGGCTTGTATCGTCGCTTTGCAACAATAGTTGACAAGCTCAAACAAAATGTCGAGGCAGGCACTTTCGAGCATATTGTTCGCACTGCAAAATGCGCGCTTTATCTCAATGACGTTTGCGAATTGTCGCTCGACAAAGACAAAGTTTTCGTCGCGGCGCTGTTGCACGATTGCGCGAAAACCATTTGTAAGGGCGAGCACGACAGCTCAGGCGTGCCACAAGATTGCATAGGCAGTGAGATAGAACATCAGTTTCTTGGCGCAATTCTTGCGCGCAGGGACTATGGCGTCGACGATGAGGAAGTGCTTGGCGCGATTGAATATCACACCACTGGCAAAGAAGATATGTCCACGCTGGAAAAGTTGATTTTGTGCGCGGATATGCTGGAAGAAAAAAGGGTGTTCGACAATATCGACTTTCTCAGAAAGACAATAAAATTAGATTTTGAAATAGGCGTGTACGAATGTATCGCGCATCAATTGAAATATTTGGAACAAAACAACAAAGATATCTATCCATTGACTAGACAAGCGATGGATTATTTAAGGAGAGAGAAATGGAAGATTTAACAAAGAGCATTTGCCACATTCTTGATGAAAGACAAGCAAATGATATCGTCGTGGTGAACTTGCGCAGTTTGACAACTTTTGCGGACGAGTTTATTATTTGCAGTGGAAGGTCAACAAGCCAAGTCAAAGCTTTGGCAAACTATGTTGACCAAGGAATGTCCGAGTTGGGCGTTGAGCCTGTCAGAATGGAAGGAAAACCCGAAGGAAGATGGGTTGTTGTTGACTATGGCGACGTGATTGTGCACATTTTCCATGACGAAACAAGACAACTTTATGCGTTGGAACAACTTTGGTCGCAAGGCGCAAACGTTGAACATTACAGCGAAGATTAATTGGAAAATTTGAGTTTTTTGACATTGGAAATTTTGAACAATTTGACGAAATAAAAAATTGGAAAATTTTGGATAATTTGACAAACTTTGCAAACGCTAGCAATATGGGAAATATATTTGTAGTATCTTGTATAATCGCCAGTTGCTTTGCGCCTGCAAGTGTAAATATTGCAAACGCCGTTTTGGCGCAACCAAAAATTGAGCAAACGCAAATTGTCGCAAGGGGCGACGAGCTTTTTGTAGGAATTATCACGCAACCGCTTTTCACTTTGAGCGAAAAACAAAAGCTCATCGAAAGCATTGCCACTGATATCAAACAAAAATTTTCTTACACAAACGTCATTGTCTCGACAAATTGCGACTTGTTCTACAAAGCGAAAAAAATAAATTCTCAGCCGATAGCCAACCCTGTTGACATAGAAAATTTGTTTTTGTTGGCAAAAGCGAGATAAGGTAGCAAATTGCGATTGCAAAAAGCAAATGTTGAGATAAAACAATCAAACAAAAAGAAAATAAACGCGAGATAAGGTAGCAAATTGCTATTGCAAAAAGCAAATGTTGAGATAAAATAACCAAACAAAAAGAAAATAAACGCGAAAAATTAGCAAAGGGCGATTATGAATATTTGTGAAATAATTGAATGGAAAAAGCTTGGAAATAAACTTTCTCAGGCGCAAATTGATTGGTGGATAAAGGGAGTTGTCGACGCGAGCGTGGCGGACTACCAAACGTCCGCTTTACTTATGGCGTGCGTTCTCAACGGACTTGACGCGCACGAAAGCTATTTTTTGACAACCGCAATGGCAAACAGCGGTCATATGGTTGATATGTCGGCGCTTGGCGACTTGACTTGTGACAAACATTCGTCAGGCGGAGTGGGCGATTCTACAACTTTTCTTGTCTTGCCGATTGTGGTCGCGTGCGGATATGTGTGCGCAAAAGCAAGTGGCAGGGGGCTCGGTCACACTGGCGGAACTCTCGACAAGTTGGAAGCGGTGCAAGGGCTCAAAATTGCGCTGACGGAAGAAAATATTCGCAAACAAATCAGAGATATTCACATTGCTATCATTGGACAAACCAAAGAAATTTGCCCAGCTGACAAAAGAATTTACGCGATAAGAGACGTTACCGCGACAGTTGAAAGCGTCGGGCTTATCGCTTCGTCGATTATGAGCAAAAAGCTCGCTGGCGGAAGCAAAAACATTGTGCTTGACGTAAAATGTGGCTGTGGCGCTTTTATGAAAACGCTCGATGACGCGACGTGTCTTGCGGAACTTATGGTCGATATTGGCAAGAAAGCAAACAGAAATATATCCGCGATTATTACAAATATGGACTGTCCGCTCAGTGATTATATTGGCAACGCTTTGGAAGTTTATGGCGCAATAAAGGCGCTCAAATGTCAAGAAAAGGGCAGATTGTATGACTTGTCAATCGCGCTTGCGACAAGATTGTTGCAAATTGCCGGCGAAGAAAATGCCGAGCAAAAGGCAAGAAATGCAATCGAAAGTGGCAAGGCTTATGAAGTTTTTTGCCAAATGTTGATTGCTCAAGGCGGTGACAAAGATATCGTTGAGAATGAAGAAAAATTGCTTACCGCGCAATTTGTTGACAAAGTTGTCTCAAAAGAAAATGGATATATAAGCGAAATAAACGCTTTGGAAATCGCCAAACTTGTGTGCGAACTTGGTGGCGGAAGAAAGAAAATCGACGACAAAATTGACTTTGCAGTTGGTGTAAAAATTGAAAAGGATATCGGCGACAAAGTGGAAAAAGGCGACATTTTGGCTACTATTTTCTATAATAAAGAAGTGGAAAATCAATCAAAAATCGTAGAAAACAGCTTCGGTTTCTCTCAAAACAAAACGGAAAAGCCACAATTGATATACAAGATTATTTGATAATTTTGAATGTTGCAAAACAATAAACAATTTTGCAAAAAAAATGTAATAAAGAAAAGTAAATTTATGCACAAAGGAGCGATTATGAACAGTTACTTATCGAAATTTATTGACCACACAAATCTAAAGCCAGAAGCAACCAGCGCCGAGATAGAAAAGCTTTGCAAAGAAGCTGTCGACAATGAGTTTGCGACAGTTTATGTCAATGCGTCTCGCGTGTCATTGGCGGAAAAACTTTTGCAAGGAAGCGGTGTCGGCATCGCGACTGTGGTTGGCTTTCCGCTTGGCGCGACGACAATGGCGTGCAAAGTTTTTGAGGCGGTCGAGGCTGTCAAAAACGGCGCGACTGAGATTGATATGGTGATAAATGTCGGCAAGCTCAAAGATAAAGATTATCAATATGTTTCTGACGAAATCGCAAAAATTGTGGTCGAATGTGGCGTTCCTGTCAAGGCAATTCTTGAGA
>JAVXBP010000046.1:0-12265 GCA_036659935.1 Clostridia bacterium | reverse complement strand
ACTTTGATAAAATATAACAAGCCCCTTTTGGTAAAATTTGGGTAAAATTTCCATTAAAATATCGAAAAAGAGAACTGCATTTTTTTGCAATTCTCTCATATCTCTCATTTGTATAATTCAATGTTTTGTTCTCAACGACTGCGACATTCATTTCCACATTGTCAGCTTGCGAGCCCTTTAAAAAAGTCATACGCTTTTGCAAACTCTGGCAACTTTGTCAGCTTGCGAGACCTTTGATAAAGTCATATGTTTTTTCTGAGTCGGCTGTTTGCGCAATAATGAGCAATTTGTCGCCAGCCTTGATACGGACTTCTCCGTCAGGAACAATTTCTTCTTTTTCGCGCACAATGGCTGTCACAAGGCAATTGCTCGGCCACAAAACGTCACCGATTGCTTTGCCGACAAGGAATGCGTCGAGCTTGACTTCCACTTCCAAACTTACTTCTTTGAACTCTTTGCCTTTGTTTTCTGAGCGACAGAAACGCGCGAGCATACTGTCATAGATTGGCTTGTTGCCGAGCAATTCCGCGACAAGATAAGCGGTGAATATCGCAATCGCCGTCGACAAAAACGACGTGGAGTAGCCAGTCAATTCCACGATAAGCACAACCGCCGTGATAGGAGCGCGCACGCTTGCGCCAAAAAATGTTGTCATTGATATGCACACGATTGCCTTGTAAAGGCTTGGGTCGAGACCGCACGCGATAAAAATTTGACCGCAAATGCCACCGATAAGCGCGCCAAACGCAAGCATAGGAATAAAAAGTCCGCCCGTCGCGCCAGAGTTGAAACAAAACAAAACCATGATGAATTTCACCACGAGAATAAGCAAGAGCATTTGGAGCGAAAAGTCCATATTTGCCACCTGCTCAATCAGCGAGTGTCCGCCACCATTGACGATTGGCAAAAGCAAGCCAACCACGCCAGTCAACACAAAAACCACAATCAATCTTGCCCAATAAGGGAAGTTTTTTGTTTTTTTGTCGAGCGCTTTCTGTGAGTTGATGAGCGCAAAGTTGAAAAATATCGCGCAAACTCCGCACACAATTCCTACAATAACAAGCAACCACAAAAGGTTGACGGGGATATAATTTATCTCGCCCATGTCAAATATCAAGCCTGGTTTTCCGCCCCAAAGCCTTGTCATAAAGTGATAAGTGACCGTGGCAAAAATTACTGACGATGCCGACGACATAAGAATCATTGGCGTAAATCTGCGGTGCGCTTCTTCGAGCGAAAAAATTATGCCCGTCAATGGCGCGTTGAAAGCGACAGCCAAGCCCGCGCTTGCGCCACCCGTGATAACATATCTTTGCCAAGCAAGGCGAGAGCGCAACAATTCGCTTGCCCCTTGAGCAGTCGCCGCGCCTATTTGGACGCTCGGCCCTTCTGAGCCGACCGACAACCCCGCAAAAAAGCTGATAAACGAGCCGACGATTGTCCCCACCAAAACTCTCAACCACTTGAAAGTCACAAGTCCGCGCAACACGCCTTCCGTTTGCGGAATTCCACTGCCACGCACTTGCGGAATCTTGTGGTGCAACGCTGACATAAGCAGCGCCAACACTATCAAACCGCCAAAAAGCAAAGGGATAAAAGCCAAATGCTCGCCAACATAAGAGTATATTTGATTGCTATATCTTGTCAAAATTGTCGCGATATAGTTGAACAAACTCACGACAACGCCACTGAGAAAACCAGCCACGCCACCGTATGCCAAAACTGGCAACACAATACCCTTTAATTTTGAAAAAAATACTTTTCTTTTTTGTTGGAAATTTAGCTTCATTTTTCACCCGATAATATCTCAAGTATATTATCAATCGCGCGTTTAGTCAAGCAAAAAGTCGTGCAAGAACAAAACATAACCTACTTTCTTGCAAGCGACTTTCTTGCAATTACTGTTGACGAAAACATTGCCAAAAAAAATGGAAAAGTTCGACAAAAATATTGTACGCAAAATTGAAAACCCTATCACAAAAATAATAAGTTACTAATCTATTTAAAAATGTAAAAAACAAGTCAGCATAAACACCTTGCAATAAAATATGTCGAAAATATTACGCCGAAAATTGAAAAAGACGGCAGAACTTAATCTGTCGTCTTTGTTTGCTTTGATTGTTTTGCGCTCGGATAACAAAGTTATTCGCTCGCCACATTCTCTGATTACTTCAATTCTGAGAAATATTTGATTGTTCTTACCATTTGGCTTGTGTAAGAATTCTCGTTGTCATACCAAGATACGACTTGAACTTGTGTGTTGCCGTCAGCCATTGGGATAACCATTGTTTGAGTTGCGTCAAACAAACTTCCGAATGTCATGCCGATAACGTCACTAGAAACGATTTCGTCAGTGTTGTAGCCAAAAGATTCTGTCGCTGCGGCTTTCATAGCTGCGTTGATTTGGTCTTTTGTAACGTTGCCTTTGACAACTGCTACAAGAATTGTTGTAGAACCAGTAGCCGTTGGAACTCTTTGAGCAGAACCGATAAGTTTGCCTTTCAATTCTGGAATAACAAGTCCGATAGCTTTTGCTGCGCCAGTGCTGTTTGGAACAATGTTGAGAGCAGCTGCGCGTGAACGTCTGAGGTCGCCCTTCTTTTGTGGTCCGTCAAGTGGCATTTGGTCGCCAGTGTAAGCGTGAACTGTTGTCATAATGCCGGCTTGGATAGGAGCGAGCTCGTTGAGAGCTTGAGCCATAGGAGCGAGGCAGTTTGTTGTGCAAGAAGCAGCAGAGATGATTGTGTCGCTAGCTTGCAATATGTTGTGGTTTACGTTGTAAACTACTGTTGGAAGGTCGTCGCCAGCTGGAGCTGAGATAACAACTTTGCGCGCGCCTGCGTCGATGTGAGCTTGTGACTTTGCCTTTGAAACATAGAAACCTGTGCATTCCAAAACAACGTCAACTTTCAATGCGCCCCAAGGAAGCGTTTCTGCTTTCGCTTGAGCATAGATTGTGATTTTCTTTCCGTCAACAACGATATAGCCATCTTCTTTGATTGTCTTGTCGTCATTCAAAACTGGTTCGCAGCTTTCTACTTCATGAGTTCTGCCATAGTTTCCTTGTGTAGAATCATACTTCAAAAGATGAGCGAGCATTTTTGGGCTTGTCAAGTCATTGATAGCGACAACTTCATAACCCTTCGCGCCAAACATTTGTCTGAAAGCGAGACGTCCGATACGGCCAAAACCGTTGATTGCAACTCTTACATTTGCCATAATATATAAGTCCTCCAAATTAATTTTACTTTTACTGACAATATTTTAACAATAATTTGCCAAAATGGCAAGCAATTTGACTTAAATAAACAAAATTTCGTCAAATATTTATAAAATAGTGTCTTTTTCACGCTTTTTCGCGTTTATTTATACATTTTCAATTTTTTTGTGGTCGTTTTATTTGATAAAATTGAGCCCTTGCAACTCTTTGACAACAAACTTTCCGTCTTTTCTTATCAATTTGTCGTCAAAATAGATTTCGCCACCGCCAGCCGCTGCCGTTTGGACAAGAACCAAGTCCCAATGAATGGCAGAATTGTTGCCGTTGAAAGCGTCGTCATAGCACGCGCCCGGCGTAAAGTGAATCGAGCCGTTTATTTTTTCGTCGAACAAAATGTCCCCCATCGCGCGGTTGACATAAGGATTGACCCCGAGCGCAAACTCGCCCACAAAACGCGCCCCTTCGTCCGTGTCAAAAACTTTGTTGAGTTGGTCGGTGTGATTGCTTGTCGCCTCGATGATTTTGCCGTCTTTGAAAAGCAATGAGACATTCTCAAATTTCACTCCGTCGTGCGTCGACGGCACGTTGTAAGATATTCTTCCGTTCACGCTGTTTTTGACTGGCGCGGTATAGACTTCGCCGTCAGGAATGTTCTTGTTGCCGCTGCATTTGACCGCCCCAATGCCTTTGATAGAAAAGTTAAGGTCGGTGTTTGGCGCGACAATTCTCACCTTGTCAGTCTTGTTCATCAAGTCAACAAGCGGTGTCATCGCGTCGGACATAGCCTTGTAATCAAGGTTGCAAACGTCAAAATAAAAGTTCTCGAATTGTTCGGTGCTCATGCCTGACATTGCGCTCATTCCTTGCGTTGGATAGCGCAAAACGACCCACTTCGTGTTTTTTACTCGTCTCTCGTGGTGCACTGGCAGAGCGTATTTGGACGAATATATTTGCATTTTTTCGCTTGGAACGTCGCTCAACTCATAAGCGTTTTCTCCCCCACGAATGCCAATATACGCTTGCATATTGTCCATTTTTGTCGCGTCAAACATTGTCATCTCGTCGGCGAGCTCGTCGGTCATGCCCATGAGCAACTCCCTTTCGACACGATTGTCTTTGAGCGTGACAAACGGAAAACCGCCCGCCTTGTACACTTCTCTGACAACGCAATTTACCAACTGCAAGTCAGCGCCAAAATTTTCGATGAGAACATTCTCGCCCTTTTGAACGTCGCAAGAAAATGTCACAAGCTTGCGCGCGAGAGTTTCTATTCTGTTATCCAACATATATATCTCCTTTATATTATAATACTTTAACATTAATCAACAAAACATTGTCCGCAATGTGTTTTCGCGGTTCGCTTTTGCCAACTATTGTATTATATCACTATGCTTGCGATAAATTCAAGCGTTTGGATATTTTTGTTTATTTTACGCATTTTAATAAAAGTTGCTAAAATGATTGTATTTTTTTTGCCGTTATGTTAAAATTAGATTGTTAAAAAATTATTTTTTATGGAGGACAATAATATGCCACTTATGACAACAAAAGAAATGTTCGCAAAAGCGTATGCAAACCATTACGCTATCGGAGCATTCAACGTTAACAACATGGAAATTATTCAAGGAATCGTAGAAGCTGCTACAGAAGAAAACGCTCCTTTGATTCTGCAAGTATCTTCCGGCGCAAGAAAATATGCCAACCCGACATATCTCCGCAAAATGGTAGAAGCTGCTATCGAAGTCAGCGGTTTGCCAATTTGCCTACACCTTGACCACGGCGACACTTATGAGCTTTGCAAGAGCTGCATCGACGGCGGTTTCAGTTCTGTTATGATAGACGGTTCTCACCACTCTTTCGCAGAAAACATCGAGTTGACAAAGAGAGTCGTTGCTTACGCGCACGACCACGGCGTTACCGTTGAGGGCGAACTCGGTCGTCTCGCTGGCGTGGAGGACGATGTCGCTGTTAAGAGCGAAGACAGTTCTTACACTCGTCCAGAAGAAGTTGAAGAATTCGTTACAAAGACAGGCGTTGACAGCTTGGCTATCGCGATTGGCACTTCTCATGGCGCTTTCAAGTTCAAACCAGGCACAAAGCCACAACTTCGTTTCGACATTCTCGAAGAAGTTGCAAAGAGATTGCCACAATTCCCAATCGTATTGCACGGCGCTTCTTCCGTTCCACAAGAGTTCGTAAGAACTATCAATGAGAATGGCGGACAATTGCAAGATGCAATCGGCGTTCCAGAAGATATGCTCCGCAAGGCTGCGTCTATGGCTGTTTGCAAAATTAATATCGACAGCGATTTGAGAATGGCTTGCACTGCAGGCATTCGCAAGCACTTCGTTGAGCACCCTGACCACTTTGACCCACGTCAATATCTCGGCGATGCAAGAGCGAATATCAAGGCTATCGTAAAGCACAAGCTTGTAGAAGTTCTTGGTTGCGCAGGCAAAGCTGACGAAATTCTCGGCAAGTAATCATTCGATTGTAATATCGCGAAAGTCACTCCGCAAGGGGTGACTTTTTGTATGTCAAAATTTGATTTTTATTAATTTTTTTATTTTCCACAATTTTATTTTGGCAAGCGTATTTTTTATTTTATTCTGCGTTTTTTGGCATATTTTGGCTTTTTGTAAGAACTTTTGTCGAGTTTCTTTACAAACTCGTCAGAGTGTGTTACAATTTAGACAAGAAAAACAGTTTTTCGATACCAAAGACAACTGAGAATGTACAAAAGATTTGATTTACAAAAGACAAGTTTTCACTCTACAAAAGACAAACTGCAAGACACAAAAGAAAAATTATGTTAGCACAAAAGAACCAAAACGCTATTTTTACAAAAGACAAATTGAGAGACGCGCTGTCGACGGCGTGTCTTTTTTTGTGACAAAAAAACGCTACCAATGCAATATTGATAGCGTTTGATTTGATTTGATTGCGTTCTAGCTTGCAGGGACGATATCCACTCCGTTGAGATTGCTCACTTCGAGATAGAACCCGTGCGCCTCTGCCTTTACAAATATCTTTTTGTAAGACGGCAAATTGTCAAGAGTGTAAGTGTCGAGCGTTGTTGTGGCAAGCTTGCGAATTTGTCCGCTTTCGTCCTCGACATAGATTGCGTAACTCTTGCCATTGGCAACCTTGCTCCACGAGATTTGCAATTTGTTGTCCTTGGTTACCGCGATTATATTTTCCACCTGCGCGAGTTGTTGAACGTTGTTATAGACCACCAGCGCGTCCTTGCTGGACATAATCTCCGCAATGTCGCTGTGCGCCGAAACTTTGATTTTGTAAGCGCCAACTTCCGTGATATATTCTGTAATATCGAACTTTTGGACAGCGTCTTTCGTCGCGGACGGCGTAAATATTTTGCCGTTTACTACAATATTATATTTGCTTGCGAACGCCACCTTTTTGAATGAAAGCATCAATTTGCCATTTTCGTTTGTGACAGTCAAGCCTTCTGGCGTGCATAGTTGAATCGTATAGCCATAATCATAAGTCAATTCTGCGCTGTCAGTGTAGACAGTCACTCCGTCACTCAAGTCTTTGAGCGTGTCAAATTTGTAATTGCCAACTGCGCGCGCGATTATCGCGTGTTTGCCAGCGCCACCATTCGCCATAAGCGCTGTGATGTCCAACTCGTGCGACGGCGTCAAAACCGCCTCTTTCCCGTCAACTGTGAACGCATATTGCGTCGCGTTGAGAACGCTGCCAATGACAGCCACGATTTGACCGCCACTTCTTTCTTCTACGATAAGGTCGGTTGGCGTTTGCAATTGTTCAATATGGATTATTTTGCCACAATCAATCGCCGTATATTCTTTTGCGCTGTCGGTATAGAGCGCAAGCGCGCCCACCTTGCGATATTCTTTGCAAGTGTGCCCGTTGAGCATAGCCACAACGCTGCCACCCTCGACAAAGCCGTCAACAACTCCGCTGATTTTCGCAACGCTTTTGTCGTCGAGTTTGACCGATTGCATTTGAGAGCCTATCATTGCGACAAGCGAGCTCGAGTTCAACACAAGCGCGCCGGTGACCTTTGCCATAACTGTCAATGACGAGCAATTTGTAACGACTGTTTTGCCTTGGCTGTCAGTCGAAACGTTGCCTTTGAGATTTACTGTTTGGGCGGTCACGTCAATGTCATTTCTCACGCTCGCGCTTGTAATTGTCATTGATTTTGCGGTGACGTTTATGCTGTCCGCTTGGATAGCCGCCATTATGCTCGCGTCAGAATTTGGCGCGTTTATCACAATTTTTTGCGCGCTGAGATTGCCTTTCGCGATATAAACTTTCTTTTTTATTGTGCCTATTTTGATGTCAAGGCTGGCGTCGGTCGCATAAGTCAACACGCCCGTGATTGAGAGAGAATGTCCGTTCAAGTCGATGCTGTAGTTTTTGCGCGCGGACAAGTCAAGGTCGCCATTGACCGTGACGTCTTTGTTCAAGACAAAATATGTCCCCTTGTCAACCTTGTCAAAGTCCTCAATCGAACTTATCATTATCATATCTTTATAGTGGAAATACAACGGCAATGCGATTGACAATGTCACCGCTGTCAACAACAAAACCGCCAAAATGCTTATTACAATAATACGATTTTTCTTGGACTCTTTGGACAATTCTTTTGTCTTTTTATATTTTTCTTGGTTGTTTTCCAACTTGAAAGCTTTGTATTCTTCTTCTTGAACCGCCGCCCCGTCAACCGCATTTTTTTCGTCAGTCGGAACTGTCGCGTCAACGATTGCAACGCTTGCGTTGTTGGCTGTGTTGTCACTTGTTTCGCCTGCGGTGTTTGCAACGGAATTGTCGATTACTTCGTCAACTTTTTCGTCGCCTGCGTTGTCGCTTACTTCGTCCGCTTCTTCGTCCGCTTCCGCAACTTCACTTTCGATAATAGCATTTTCGCCGTCGGCTTGATTGTTTTGTCCGCCATTGTCAACGATTTCTTGTTCGCTCGCAAGATTGCTTTCCGCATTGTTTTGCTCACTTTGGGCAACAATCGTCTCGTCAAAAGTCGGCTGAACGTCTTGTTCCACCGCGTCTTGAGTTTGGGATATAGCGTCTGTCACAATATTTTGCTCGTCAATTTGGGCGTTTTGCGACTGCAATTCGCTTGCTTGGTTGGCATTGAACAGCTTTTTGTTTTTGTTCTTTGACATATCAGTTCTCCTTGATAAACTTGTTTATAAGGTCATCGCAATCGGAATAAAAATTGCCGCTTGCCTTTGCATTTTTTTCGTTGTAAGTGTCATAACCGCTTTTGCGCGCCTTGCCACTTCTGTATAGCACAAAAGGAACTGGGTCGCTCGTGTGCGTTTTGAGCGCGAGTGGCGTCGGGTGGTCAGGAGCGATTAGCATCGAAAACTCGACGTTTTGTTTGGTCAATTCTTGCTCGATATATGCCACGACAAACTTGTCGATAAGCTCGATAGAAAGAATTTTGTGCTCAAGGTCGCCTTGGTGACCGCACTCGTCGGGGGCTTCCATATGGATATAGACATAATCATAGCCGTCCTGCGTGAGCGCCTTGACCGCCGCGACAGCCTTGCCGTGGAAATTGGTGTGATAAGTGCCGACAGCGCCATCGACGTTGATAACATTCATATGCGCGCCAATGCCAATGCCTTTGACAAGGTCAACCGCGCTGATAACACTGCCGCTGAGCCCAAACTTCGTTTTGAAATTCTCGAGCATAGGGCGAGTGCCTTCTCCCCACAACCAAATGCTGTTGGCTGGGTTTTTGCCTTGCGCGATTCTGCGTTGATTTATCGGGTGGTCTTTGAGCAAGTCATATGACTTTTGCATAATGTCGAGCATTTGTTGACCATAAAGCCCGCTCGGCAAATATGTTGTGATTTTTTTGTCCGAAATGTCGTGTGGCGGAGTGTATTGCGTGCCGAGTTGCGCGTGGTGCTTGACAAGGCAATGGCGATAACTTACGCCTGCAAAAAATGTAAGGTCATCGTCGCCAAGATTCGATTGAACAAAGCTTATCAACTCGCTGGCTTCCGCCGTCGATATCTCACCACTGCTATAATCGACCATTGTTTTGTCCGCGTAAGCCTTTTCGTCCGACAGCGTCACGAGATTGCAACGAATCGCAATGTCGTCGTCAAGCAAGTCAATGCCAATCGACAAAGCTTCCAACGGCGAACGACCGCTGTAATATTTGCGTGGCGAATAACCCATCATCGCAAGGTTTGCGACGTCAGAACCGGGCTTCATTCCTTGTGGAACGGTTTTGACAAGTCCAATCTCGCCGTTCTGACAAAGTCTGTCTATATTTGGCTTTTTTGCAACGTCGAGTGGAGTTTTTCCGCCCAAACTTTCAAGCGGATAATCTGCCATTCCGTCGCCGAGAATAACGATATACTTCATAGTTTTTTCCTTTTTTCCTACTTCTAAACATTGATAATATTCTGTCGCTCATTGCTGGAGCAAAAATTTGATTGACTTTCGATTGACAGCTCACAACTTTTTATTAGAACGCTTTCGATTGACTGCTCGCAATTTTGTTGGAACACTTTCAATTGACTGCTCGCGGTTTTTCTTGCACGGCTTTAAATTAAAAGTTTGCGATTTTTGCAACAATAACTTTCGGTTACTTTTCGCAGTTATTTTTCATTTTCAACTGCAAACATTTTGTCGCGATAACAATTTTTTGGGCGCAATGACACCATTCGATATTATCTTTATTACAATTTTATAATAAAATGCGCAATAAGTCAATAATAAACTGCCCTTTCGTGCGCGATATAATAGAAAATTTGCAAAATAACAAAAAATGTGGAAAAAGTTGTCAAAAACAATTTACAAACACCCTGCAAAAGTGCTATCATACCATTGTTGCCACAACAAAGAACGCGACAACAAAGCGCATTGCGAGAAAAAGAAAGTTGTCAAAAACAATTTACAAACACCCTGCAAAAGTGCTATCATACCATTGTTGCCACAACAAAGAACGCGACAACAAAGCGCATTGCAAGAAAAAGAAAGTTTTTAGAAAAAGTTAGCAATTTTTCTTGACAACCGCGTATATATGTACTACAATAAGTCTTGCTTGTGAGCCCTCATAGCTCAGTCGGTAGAGCATGCGGCTGTTAACCGCAGTGTCATAGGTTCGAGTCCTATTGAGGGCGCCATTGGAACATCTATTTTTGAATAGGTGTTCCTTTTTTTGTCCTATGTCCGACAGCTCCCAACCGTTGTGCAAAACGCTTGAGATAACTTTTGTGCTTGCGCGCTCTCGAACTCGTCCAATACCTTTTCGTAATGCTTTTTTGTAACATATGTCGAACTATGCCCCAACCACTTTGCAATTACTATATCGCTTATGCCACTCTCGGCGCACCTTGTTGCAAATGTCGTTCTCAAGTCCTTGAGATTTAATTCGAAACTCAAGCCAAGTTTTTCCAAACCTTTCGACACATAATCTGCATTGAAATTGAACACTTTGGCATTGCGGTTGCAAACATTTTTTAACAGCGTTTCTCCCCTACTGGCAAATTTTGCGACATATTACTCCAAAAATAAATTAACCAAAATGGTTGACACTCCGTTTGAGCAGTGCTACAATTATATTGATGATAGCAAAGCAAATTCTTTGCGAAGAATGCGCGCGCGAACAACAAGCAACATTTGATAATTGCAGCGACCTATCCACTGTTGATATGGCGCGACATATTTTGTTCTTGTTGCAAACAAATTGTTAGGAGGAAAAAATGTTAGAAAAGCTGAAAAGAAAATTTATCTACAAACACTCAACCAAGCCAGAATGTTATGTCCATGTTGACAAGGCAAAAACATTGCAAGAAAAAAGACAGGTGCAATACAACAACTGGTGCAAAAGATATAGCGTTTACAATGGCTCATATCTTCCAGAAGAACCAACCACCTTGCTCAAAAAAGGTTGGACTGACCGAAAGCCCACGGGCGGAAAAATTGGTGGCGGAAAATATCGAAGAAAGTCTAGTGGTCAAAATGTGATGTTTCATAAGGACAAGATCGATGATGACGGCATGCCACTGGATAAACACTATCATTGGTTCAACCCAAAGCAAAAAATAATAAATGATAAAGGCGATCAAAATACCGTTTATTTGGATAGATACGGCAAGCCTTGCAGTGTTAAATTGCCAGAATCACATTTAGCTCCAAAAGACAAAAAATTTAATTGGAGGAATAAAAACGAATGGAAGAAACAATAAACAACTTCACTGACCTAGAAAAATATTTAAACGATACCAATTATCACTTTTGTATGCATGATTCACGCATAATAGACATGACTATTGATGAAAGTAGCATTGTGACAAAAGTGTTGTTTGGCGAAATTATTTATTTATCATATAAGTCTCTCTTTGAAAATGTATGGAAAGATCCTAGAAATGCCTCGATAATTATGAGATTAACCTATTATAAACCTAAAATCATTTCTAATAATATAGATATGAGCGACATAGCGGGATCTAGCTTTATAGAAAATCATGATATTAATCACCGAGTGATGTTTGATATAGCTAGTGATGTAACCGACTTTGATAATGATAAGGAATACTTTCTAGAGTTTGAGTACGAAACTTGTAAATGGGAAATACTGGACATTGGAGATTTTGATTATTATTATTATAGTAAAAGAAAATTGTAAACAAGAATATAAACATTACCATTGGTTTAATCAAAATAAAGACAAACAAATAGTCAAACTAAACGAGATACTAATTATATAGACAAATATGGCAATGTTTGTGCAGAGAAAACACCCGAATCTCATCTTGCCCCAAAAGATAGAAAATTTATAATGAAATAGAGGTGAAACATGGAAATAAATACATTAAAAGATTTGAAAGATTTGTTAAATGGTGATAATACTGTTGTTGATGATATTTTTTTCACGAAATTACAATAACATTTATGAAAATAGAAAAGGATACCATTTTTATGGAACTTCTTTTAGGTGAAATTCATGCTTATTGGATGGAATATCTTTTCAAAAACATCTGGGTAAATCCAAGAAACAATGACTTTTATCTA
>JAVXBP010000045.1:0-12435 GCA_036659935.1 Clostridia bacterium | reverse complement strand
TGTTATACTTAACCTAGAAAATAATAGATATAAGCAAAATTGTGCCACAACTCTTTTTGCGAAGGTTAATGCTATGGAAAAAATTGATTTCCTTGGACTTGAGGGAGTAGAAAAAAGCGTAATAGAAAATTTGCTTGCGCGCGCGAAGTTTTTTCGCGACAACATTGTGTCCAATCACAAAGATTTGGGCTTGCTCAAAGGCAAAAGCGTAGTTACTCTATTTTACGAAAACAGCACTCGCACGCGCTGTTCGTTTGAGCTTGCGGCGAAGTATCTCGGGGCGCAAGTTATCAACGTCGAGGTCGCTGGCTCGAGCGTCAAAAAGGGCGAGTCGCTTGTTGACACCGTCGTCACTCTCGATATGATGCAACCTGACGTTATGGTTGTCAGGCACAGCGTTGCTGGCGCGCCACAGATTGTCGCCAACCATGTCAAGGCGAGCGTTATCAACGCAGGCGACGGCTTGCACGCTCACCCAACGCAGGCGCTGTTGGATATGTTTACAATGCAAGAACATTTTGGACATATCGACGGGCTGAACGTGGCGATTGTCGGCGATATAAAACATTCCAGAGTGGCAAGAAGCAACATTGAGGGGCTTGCGACAATGGGCGCAAACGTCAAAATTTTCGCTCCGCAAACGCTACTTCCACAACAAGTTGACAAGCTTGCTTGCAAGGTTTGTGACAATATCGAAGAAGTTTTTGTTGACAGCGACGTGGTAATGGGACTGAGAATTCAACTCGAAAGACAACAAAAAGGGCTTTTCCCAAGCGTGGGAGAATACAACAAATTCTATGGTATCAACAAGGCGAGAATGGCGCTCGCGCGACCAAACGCAATCGTTATGCACCCAGGGCCAGTCAACAGTGGCGTTGAGCTCAGTTGGGACATTCTCGACGATCCGCGCTGTGTCAAAGACGAACAAGTCATCGGCGGCGTTGCCGTGAGAATGGCTTTGCTCGAAATGCTGTGCAAATAGGAGAAGAATTATGCTTATCAAAAATGTAAAATTGAACGGAAAAACAACGGATATTTTGATAGAAAAAAACCGTATCGCCAAGATTGGCAAGTGTGAAAACTTCAAAGAGTTTGGCGCGCAATCGGCAACGGAAAACTCTGTCATTGACGGCAAAGGACTTACGATTTTGCCTGCGTTTGTGGATATGCACGTGCATTTGCGCGAGCCTGGGTTCGAATACAAAGAGGACATCGAAAGCGGAAGCAAAGCCGCTGTCGCGGGCGGTTTTGGGACGGTGTGTTGCATGCCAAACACAAAGCCGACAGTTGACAACAAATATATCGTGCGTTATATCATTGACCGCGCGAAAGAAGTAAATTTGTGCAAAGTTTTGCCTATCGGGGCGATAAGCGTCGGCTTGCAAGGCGAGCTTATGGCGGAAATGGGAAAAATGCAAGAAGCTGGCGCAATCGCAATGTCAGACGACGGTCAACCGGTCAAGACAACTCAACTTATGCGACTTGCGTTGGAATATGCAAAGCAATTCAACATTTTGCTTATCAGTCATTGCGAGGACAAGGACCTTGCAAACGACGGCGTTGTAAATGAAGGTTTCAACGCGACAAAGATTGGGCTGAAGGGCATTCCGAGCGCGGCGGAAGACGTGATGATCGCGCGTGATATTATTCTTGCAGAAATGCTCGACACACGCGTTCATATCGCGCACGTAAGCACAAAAACTGGCGTGCAAATGATAAGAGAAGCCAAGGCGCGCGGTGTCAAAGTGACTTGCGAAAGCTGTCCGCATTATATCGCAGGCACGGATGATTTGATTGTTGGCTACAACACAATGGCAAAAGTCAACCCGCCACTCAGAGAAGAAGCTGACAGACAAGCGATAATAAAGGGCTTGCAAGACGGAACGATTGATGTGATTGTCACCGACCACGCTCCGCACGCAAAGCAAGACAAAGATATCGAATTCGAGTATGCGGCAAACGGAATTTCTGGCTTGGAAACGTCATTTGCGTTGTGCTATACGACACTTGTTGACAAGGGCTTGTTGACGCTTGACGAGTTGTCCAACTTGATGAGCGCTCGCCCAGCCAAAATTCTTGGAGTGGAATGTGGAAGTCTCGCCGTGGGCGGACTTGCCGACCTTGCGATTGTCGACCTTGACGAAGAATATAAGATTGACAGCGCAAAATTCTATTCGAAAGGGAAAAATACTCCGTTCAACGGCAAGGCTGTCAAAGGCAAAATAAAATATACCATTGTCGGCGGAGAATTGAAATATTCTGAGGAGAAAGGACTATGATAATTGACAAACTTATCGACAAAATATTGTTGACAAAAAACCCGTCCGCGGTCGGTCTCGACACGTGCATAGATTATTTGCCAGAAGAAATGCAGAAAAATTGCGTCTCAACAGAAGAAGCGAGAAAGTATATTACACAGTTCAACTGCGACTTGATTGACGAGATCAAAGAGATTGTTCCTGCGGTCAAAGTGCAAGTGGCTTATTACGAAATGTATGGCGTGGACGGCATGATAGCTTTCCGCGACACAATAAAATATGCGAGAGAAAACGGCTTGTTTGTTATCGCGGACGTCAAAAGAAACGATATCGGCAGCACGGCGAGCGCTTACAGCAAGGGCTATATCGGTCAGACAAAACTTCCGAACGGCAAGTTGATTACTCCGTTTGAGAGTGATTTTATCACCGTAAACGGCTATCTCGGCAGTGACGGAATCAACCCGTTTGTCGATGATTGCGCAAAGTTCGACAAGGGGCTTTTCGCTCTGGTCAAGACTTCCAACCCGACCAGTGGCGAGTTGCAAGACAAAATTATGGACAACGGCAAGACGCTCTATGACAATATGGCGTGTTTGGTCGACAAGTGGGGGAGCGGTTTGATTGGCAAGCACGGCTATAGCAATGTCGGCGGTGTCATCGGCGCGACTCACAAAGAACAGGCGGCGCTCATTCGCAAAGCCCACCCAAATATGTTTTTCTTGATTCCCGGTTATGGCGCGCAAGGCGGAAAGGCGCAAGACTTGGCGGTTTGTTTCGAAAACGGCATTGGCGGAATTGTCAATTCGTCACGCGGAATTCTTTGCGCTTGTCGCAAGGCGGAATATAGCGGACTTGATTACAAAAAAGCGGCTTTGCAAGCTTGCATTGATATGCGCGAGGACTTGAAAAAACACATATGAGAGATATCATAGGAAAGGTCGTTTGCAATGAGAAAATTGCGCGCGACATATACAAAATAATATTCCAATGCGACAACGTTGACGATATCGTCGGCGGTCAATTTGTAAACGTTCAATTGCCGAGCAAAGAAAAGCTTTTGCGCCGTCCATTTTGCATTTGTGATTGCGACAAAACAAACAATACAATCACGATTTGTTACGCAATTGTTGGGCAAGGCACGCAAGACTTGAGCGCGGTGGAATGCGGAAAGGAATTGAAACTGCTCCTGCCTCTCGGCAATGGCTTTGTCCCACAAAACGGGGCGAGAATTATGCTCGTCGGCGGTGGAATGGGCTGCGCGGTTTTGCCAGCGGTGGCAAGGCTCAACCCAACTTGCAAGTTCGACGCTTATCTCGGTTTTGCCAACAAAGACAAGGTTATTCTTGACAAAGAAATGGCGACTTTGAGCGAAAAAACAGTGATTTGCACTGACGACGGAAGTTGCGGTCAAAAGGGCTTTGTTACGACTTGCGCAAGACAAAATGTCGAGATTGACAAGCCTGACGCTATCTTTTGTTGCGGTCCAGAAGTCATGTATAAGGCGCTCGCAAAGGCGTTCGCGGACGTGGATATTCCAATTTTTGTCTCGCTCGAGAGAAGAATGGGCTGTGGCATCGGCGCGTGTCTTGTTTGCAATTGTTTGGTCAAAAGAAACGGCAAGGAAGGCTATCTGCGCGCGTGCAAAGACGGACCTGTTTTCTTGTTGTCGGAGGTGATATTGTGAGCAAATTGAGCGTAAATTTGTGCGGAATTGACTTCAAAAACCCGATTATTACCGCGAGCGGAACTTTCGGCTTTGGTCGCGAATATGACGAGCTTTTCGATATATCCGTCCTTGGCGGAATGTGCACCAAAGGTATGACTATCAACCCAAAAGCAGGCAACCCGTCGCCAAGAATTGCGGAAACATATGGCGGAATTCTCAATGCGGTTGGCTTGCAAAACCCCGGCGTGGAACACTTTCTCGCGACTGACGACAAGTGGTTGGCGACAAAAGATATCGTCGTGATAGCCAATATCGCTGGCGGTTCGATAGAAGATTATATCGCGATTGCGGAAAAAATAAACGAAAGTAACGCCGCAATGGTAGAATTGAATATTTCTTGCCCAAATGTCAAAGCGGGCGGAATGGCATTTGGCGTGCTGCCAAGCAATGTGGAAAAAGTCACTCGCGCGGTCAAAAATGTGTGTCACAAGCCAGTGATAACAAAGCTCAGCCCCAACGTGGCGAGCATTGCCGACAACGCAAAAGCGGCGGAGCAAGGTGGCGCGGACGCTGTTTCGCTCATCAACACGCTCAGCGGTATGGCGATAAATTATCGCACGCGCAAGCCAATTCTTGCCAACAACAACGGCGGTTTGAGTGGAGCGTGTGTCAAGCCTGTCGCGCTCAAAATGGTGTGGGACTGCTACAACGCGGTGAATATTCCTATCATCGGCATGGGCGGAATTACTTGTTGGAGCGACGTAATTGAGTTTATGATATGTGGCGCGTCAGCGGTGGAAGTCGGCACTTACAACTTTTCTGAGCCACTCGGCGCGAAAAAAATTGTTGACGAGCTGACAAAATATGTCCAAGAAAACGATATTGATATCAATGACCTTGTCGGAAGTCTTGTCTTGAACTGAAAATTGAAAAAAATATAAAACTAAAAAACATCAACGAATTATAACATTTTGGAGGATAAAAATATGACACAAGAAGAAGCTTTGGCGATTTATCGCAACACAGGCGCAATACTCAAGGGGCATTTCCGTCTTACATCGGGCAGACACAGCGACACTTATATGCAAAGCGCAAAGGTTTTTGTTGACACAAAAGCGAGCGAAGCTTTGTGCAAAGGTTTGGCGGACAAGTTGAGAGACACTCCTGTTGACGTTGTTATTTCTCCTGCAGTGGGCGGAATTTTGATGGGATATGAGGTCGCGAGACAACTCGGCGTGGCGAATATTTTTGCCGAAAGAGAAAACGGAGTTTTCACTTTGAGACGCGGTTTTGCACTCGAGAAAGGCGCGAATGTCATCGTTTGCGAAGACGTTGTCACAACGGGCGGTTCTGTCAAAGAAGTCGTTGAATTGTGCAAAAGCCTTGGCGTAAACGTGCAAGCTGTCGCATCAATCGTTGACAGAAGCAATGGCAAAGTCGATTTTGGCGTAAAATTCGTCAACCTTATCAGCATGGATATCGCGTCATATGACGAATGCGATTGTCCAATGTGCAAGAACGGCATGGAAATTGTAAAGCCAGGCTCAAGAGTGTTTTCCAAATAATATCTAGGAGTATTTATGTCGAAACAAACAACATATGGGACAGATTGCGAGGGGCAACTCTTGCAAGCGTTTGCCAGCCTCAAGAGACAAACAAGTTTTGAGCCACAAATTGCAATCGTGCTTGGCACGGGGCTTGGCGACTTTGGAAAGGCAGTCGATATAGAACAAGAAATTGCTTACGCTGACGTTGACGGCTTGCCTGTCAGCACTGTCGAAGGGCATTGTGGCAAATTTTTGCTCGGCAAAATAAATGGCGTAAAAGTTGTCGCTATGCAAGGCAGAGTGCATTATTACGAAGGTTACAGCTCGCAAGAAGTCGTCCTGCCAGTGCGCCTTATGGGAATGCTCGGCGCGAAAGTCTTGCTTGTGACCAACGCCGCGGGAGGAATAACTTTCCCAACCGTTGGAACACTTATGCAAATTGTCGACCATATATCGCTTGTTCCGTCACCGCTTATTGGAAAAAATATCGCGAGCCTTGGCAAAAGGTTCCCGGATATGACGCGCCCTTATGACTTTGAGATTGGCGAAATTTTGCAAGATTGCGCGCGAGATTTGGCGATTGAGTTAAAACAGGGCGTATATGTGCAGTTCCCGGGGCCAAACTTTGAGACTGCGAGCGAAGTGCGTTTTGCAAAAATTATCGGTGGTGGCGCTGTCGGAATGTCAACCGCAATCGAAGTCATCGCGGCGAGACATATGGGAATGAGAGTTGCAGGAATATCTTGCATTACCAACCCAGCTTGTGGCATTGGCGAAGAAGAACTCTCTCATGTTGACGTGCAAAAAGCGGCGGATATGGTGGGCGAAAGCTTGCAAAAACTCATTCTTTCTTGGATAGGAAAATTGTCCGACAAGAAAATTATTTAAAAAAAATACAATATAGAATTTAACTCGGAAAGGTGTAGAAAATGCCAAATAAGTAAGTTGTCAATTACAATTGTATGGAAACATTATCAAAAAAGTAAGATAAATAATAAAGAAAAATAATATAAAAAAGAGAATAAAAAACATATAGAAAATAATATAAAAGATATCAAATAGAAACATTATCAAATAAAAATATCAAGATTTGTTACAAAAATATAGAAAGTGGAGACAAAATGTTAATAAGAATTTTCAATGCAAAAATTTTCGACGGAAAGGATATTTTCGACAGTTGCGAAGTGTGGATAGAGGACGGTAAAATTAGGTTTTTGTCAACTCAAGGCATCTCGCCCTTGATTTGGTTGCCGTGGGACAGAGAGATTGACGCTCACCAAAATTTGTTGATGCCGACTTTCAAAAACGCTCACGCTCATTCTCCGATGACATTTTTGCGCTCTTATGCGGACGATTTGCCACTGCGCGATTGGCTTTTCCAACAAGTTTTCCCAGCGGAAGCGAAACTTGTCGCCGACGACTGTTATTGGCTGACAAAGCTTGCGATTGCGGAATATCTCACAAGCGGAATTGGGCTTGCGTGCGATATGTATAAGGAACTCGACGCTATCGCGAGCGCGTGCGTTGATTGTGGCTTTCGCAACGTTATCATGGAAGGCATCACGCAAGGCAACGCAGACAACTTGTCCCAACTGCTCTCACACGGAATTGACAACTTGCAAGGCAAGGGCGGTCTTGTAGAATATCGACTTGGCTTGCACGCGGAATATACAAACGAATTGAGCAATATCAAGGCTTTTGCGCGCTTTGCAAATGACAGAAAAATGCCAGTTTATATGCACAACAGCGAGACAAAAAGCGAAGTCGCCGACTGCATTGGTCGCTATGGCGTGACGCCAGTTCGCCTTATGAATGACCTTGGAATGTGGGACAACGGCGGAGCAATTTTCCACGGAGTTCACCTTGCTGGCGAAGATATGGACATTCTTGCCGAGAAAAATATAAGCGTTGTGACTTGTCCTGCAAGCAATCTAAAACTTGCCAGCGGAGTCGCGCCACTCAAACAATTGATGGACAAAGACGTCAATATCGCGCTTGGCACTGACGGCGCGGCGAGCAACAACAGCTTGGATATGTTTAAAGAAATGTTCTTGGCGACCGCTCTGCAAAAAGAAAAAAACAACGACGCGTCAGTCGTTTCTGCCGAAAGCGTCTTGCAAATGGCGACGGTCAACGCGGCAAGCGCCTTGAAATTGGAAAACAATTCTTATCTCGCGATTGGGCAAAAAGCCGATATGATACTCATTGATTTGCAACAGCCAAATATGCAACCGCTCAACAATATCGCAAAAAACATCGTTTACGCGGGCAGCAAAAGCAACGTTTTGATGACGATTGTCAACGGCAAAATTTTGTATGAGAAAGGCGAGTTTTTTATCAATGAAGATATCAATGAGATATATTCGCGTTGCAACAAGATTGTCGAAAGAATAAAAAACACGAACTGAAAACAAAAGTTGCGACAAGATTATATCAAGAATAAAAGGAAGCAAATGAAAGAAAACAAAGATATCAATGACAACACAAAGTCACCGTCATTGTCCAAGAAAAAAACAATAAAGCTTGTCGGGCTTATCGTGTTGACACTTTTGTTTGTCGCGGTTGTGATTGGCGTTATGTTTGCGGCGAACAGTTGCGAGCAAAACAAAGTCATTCAATCGGGTGTGATACAACAAATGATGACCACGGACGAGTTGAGTTTTGTTGTCCAGAACGTTGAGTTCGAGAAAGAACTAAACGGGCAAAAAGCAGGGGACGACGAGGCGTTTGCGATTGTTACAATCAATATCACAGCTGCCAAAAATATGTCGCTCAAGCCGTCGCATTTTGTCTTGTCCAACGGCTCAAAAGTAAACAGAAACTTTGGCGAAGGTTATCTCTCTGGCAGTCAAAAAATTGTCGCGGAAGAAGAAAATGTTGTCAAAATGGTCTTTAATGTCAAATATAACAGTTCAATGACACTATATTTGCTCTGTTACGATTGCAAAATTGCGCTCGGTAGTAGTATAATGAAATAATCAATACAAAATGTACTCTACACAAAGTTGTCGCAAAGAATAAGAGTAAAAAATGCGTAGAAAAACGCTTGCGACAGAAAGAATGCGACAAAAGTCCGCGAGAAAAGTCCGCGAAAAAACGCGAGAAAAAACGCGAGAGAAAACGCGAGAAAAGTCAGCGAGAAAAACGCGAGCTGTCGCAAATTATTATCACAAAAAATATTATCACATATATAGGAGAATGTAATGCTACAAGTTAATGACGTGTATTTGCAATTTGGCGGTAGGAAACTTTTTGATGACGTCAACCTCAAATTTACCGAAGGAAATTGCTATGGAATAATAGGCGCAAACGGCGCGGGAAAATCAACTTTTCTCAAAATTTTGGCAGGGCAACTTGAGCCAAACAAGGGCACAATTTCGATTGGAAAAAATCAGCGTTTGAGCGTGCTCAATCAGAATCAAAATGACTTTGACGATTATACCGTTCTCCAAACTGTGCTTATGGGGCACAAGAGACTTGCGGAAATTATGGAGCAAAAGGACGCGCTTTACGCAAAAGAAAACTTTACAGAAAAGGACGGAATTCTTGCGTCCGAGTTGGAAAATGAGTTTGGCGAGTTGAACGGCTGGGAAGCCGAAAGCGAAGCGGCGGCGCTGCTCAATGAGTTGAAATTTGGCGAAGAATTCCACGAGAAGCTTATGAGCGAACTTGACGGAAAACAAAAGGTCAAAATTTTGTTGGCGCAAGCTTTGTTTGGCAACCCTGACATTCTTATCCTTGACGAGCCGACCAACAACCTTGATTCGAAGTCTATCATTTGGTTGGAAAACTTTTTGATGGAATTCAAAAATACGCTTATTATCGTGTCACACAACCGACACTTTTTGAACAAAGTTTGCACGCATATTTGTGACGTGGACTATGGTCAGATCAATATGTTTGTCGGCAACTATGACTTTTGGTTCGAGACAAACCAATTGCTCGCTCGCCAAGCGCGCGAACAAAACAAAAAAGCCGAGACACGCGCCAAAGAATTGCAAGAGTTTATCGCGCGATTCTCTGCCAACGCCAGCAAGTCAAAGCAAGCCACTTCTCGCAAAAAGGAGTTGGAAAAACTTACGCTTGCCGATATCAAGCCGTCTCTCAGAAAATATCCTTATATCAATTTTGAGTTCGAGCAAGAGTCAGGCAAAGAAATTTTGTCGGTTGAGCATTTGACAAAGAAAGGCTTTTTTGAGGACGTTTCTTTCACAGTGCAAAAGGGTGACAAAATCGCCTTCTTGTCCTCCAATTCTCTCGGAGTGTCAATGCTTTTCGACATTCTTGCAGGCGAAAACGAAGCCGATAGCGGAACTTTTACGTGGGGCAAAACAATCAACACAGGTTACATACCACAAAACTTTGACGACTTTTTCGACGGAGTTGACCTTACGCTTGTGCAATGGCTCAATCAATTTTCGAAAGACAACACAGAAAGTTATCTCAGAAGTTGGCTGGGAAGAATGTTGTTTTCTGGCGACGAAGCAAACAAAAAAGCGAGCGTGCTCAGCGGTGGCGAAAAAGTTCGCTGCATGATGGCGCGCGGAATGTTGCAAGCTGGCAACTTTCTCATTCTTGACGAGCCGACCAATCACCTTGACTTGGAATCAATCACCGCGCTCAACAAAGGAATGATAAACTATAAGGGCAGTATGCTTTTTGCATCGCACGACCAAGAACTTATGCAAACGGTCGCAAACAGAATTATCGAAGTCAACGGCACAAAAACGTTCGACAAGTTGACAACTTATGAGGAATATTTGGAGTTGCAAGACTAGAAATCAACATATCATTACTACGCAATAGAATTTTTTGAGCGCAAATGCAATTTTGCAGCGCTTATAGGAGGGTTTGATTATGGACAATACTGACAAAAGAATCCTTGCCATTTTGAAACAAGATGCAAGGTTCGACAGCAAAACAGTCGCGACAATGTTGGGTCTTGACTCAAAAGACGTCGCAAATCGCATTGTCGCAATGCAAAACGAAGGGATAATCGTCAAATATACGACGGTTGTCAACAACGAGTTGCTGGAAAGCGATTGTGTCGTGGCTTTGATAGAAGTCAGAGTTACGCCGCAGACAAATCACGGCTTTGACTTTATCGCGCACGAAATTATGAATTACAAGGAAGTTTCGAGCGTTTATCTCATGAGCGGAGCTTATGACTTGGTGGTCATTGTCGAAGGCAAAAATCTCAAAGAAGTGTCGAGCTTTGTGTCAGAAAAACTCTCTATTATGCAAAATGTTATATCGACATCAACTCACTTTATTCTCAAAAAATATAAATCAGAGGGCGTTGTTTTGGACAATAGCAATGATAAACAGCGAGAAGTAATGGCGTGATGGATTACGAAAAATATTTGAGCGACGGCGTCAAAATAATCAAGCCGTCAGGGATAAGAAAGTTTTTCGACGTGGCAGACATCTATAAGGACGTCATCTCTCTTGGCGTTGGCGAGCCTGACTTTGACACGCCGTGGGACGCGAGAGAATGCGCCGTCCGTTCGATAAGAAAGGGGCTTACACAATATACCTCCAACAGCGGACTGCCAATTTTGAGACAAAATATATCCAAATATCTTTTGCAAAGATACAATCTCGACTATGACTGGAAAACGGAAATGTTCGTCACTGTCGGCGCGAGCGAAGGCATTGACTTGTGCTTGCGCGCGATGATAAATCAAGGCGACGAAGTTATCATTCCTGAGCCGAGCTATGTGTCATATTGTCCGTGCGTTATTTTGTGCGGCGGCAAGCCAGTCAGCGCGAAATGCACTGCGGAAAATGGCTTTTCTCTCACAGCGGAAAGTTTGCGCGCGTGCATAACTCCACGCACAAAAGTGCTAATTTTGCCTTACCCAAACAACCCAACAGGCGGGATAATGACAAAAGCGCAGCTCGAAGAAATCAGACAAATCATAATCGACAACGATATTTTTGTGCTGTCGGACGAAATCTATAGCGAGTTGACTTACAATCTCAAGCACACGTCTATCGCGACCTTGCAAAATATGCGCGAAAGAACAATTGTTATCAATGGCTTTTCCAAGGCGTTTGCTATGACTGGTTGGAGAATTGGCTATATTTGCGCCCCTCAACCGCTTATCAAAGCGATGCTCAAGATTCACCAATATGTCATTATGTGCGCGCCGACAATGAGCCAATATTGCGCAAACGAAGCGCTCGAACGCGGTTTTGTAGAAAACTTTCTCACCGTGCAAGATATGAAAGAACAATATGATATTCGCCGTCGCTATCTTGTTGGCGCGCTCAACGATATGGGCTTGACAACTTTTGAGCCACACGGGGCGTTCTATGTCTTTCCTTGCGTGAGCTCGCTCGGAATGACTGGCGAAGAATTTGCAAATCAACTTTTGCAAGAAGAACACGTCGCGGTTGTGCCTGGCGAAGCGTTTGGCGAAAGCGGAAAAAATTATGTGAGAATCAGTTATGCTTATTCAATCACCAATTTGCAAAAAGCAATGGCGAAAATGAGAAACTTTTGTCTCAATCACAAAATTTGACAAAAAACATTGTAATTTTGTAAAGTTTTGATGAAAACTTTATTGCGTATGATTATTAATATTTAACAATTAATTATGCAAAAGTCATATAAAAGCTGTCAAACCGCAAGAAAGTTATCAATAAATAACAAATATTTATTTTTGAAAAAATAATGAAAAAATATTTAAAAAAGTGGTTAAAAATGTTTGACAAATGGTAAAGGTATTGGTATAATATAGATGTTAAATAAATCAGCTCAGTTGACTGCGGCCAACGACAGCGAAGTACAAAGCTCATAATTTTCCCCCTTATCATATGGAAGAAGGTATTCAGGCAACTGGGTACCTTCTTTCTTGCCCTTTTTAGGGCAAATAGCTGTGTCGAGAAGTCTTGTTTGTCGTCGGCACATAGGGAGACCTTTACCGACCAATCGAAAACTTCACTTCGTATCAGTTTT
>JAVXBP010000044.1:0-12529 GCA_036659935.1 Clostridia bacterium | reverse complement strand
GTTGGACTTGTCCGCGCTATGACGGCATTACCACCGGTCGGCTTATTGCCTGCCCAAAGATGTATCTTGCTTATGATATGTTAGCACTTGCGCAAAAATTTGTCAACAATGTTGCGCAATTTTGTGGCGAATGTCCCGTCCGCTTGCGATTATGCAAAAAGCGACAATAAATTTATTTATATATTTACACAAACTTATTGAAATGCCACGCGAAATATGTTAAACTTATTATAATATACTATCACGCGAGAGATATCTTTGCGAGAGAGAAATATATTTTACAACAATTCTTGCAACTGCGAGAAAAAACATATCTTTTTGCGACACGGACAACTTTTTGGCGTCGGCAAAACCGCCACGGAAAAAGTCGCGTCACAAACATTCAAAATAATACAGCGTTGGAAGGGAAATTATGGACAAACAAAAATTGAAAAACTATGCAAAGCTCATTCTTGACGTGGGCATCAATATCCAAAAAGATGACATTCTTGTCATAAGCGCAAGCGTGGACGGACTGGAGCTTGCAAAACTTATCACAAAATACGCTTACAAACTTGGCGCAAAACGCGTCGAATTGATGTTCAACGACGAGGAATTCACTCGCTTGCAATACAAATATCAGACGGAGGAACAGTCGCTTGAGCTCGACCCTTGGTATATCGACCAACGCAACAGCATTGCTGACCGCAAGGCTTGTTATATCGGCATTTTGTCAGAAAACCCCGACGCTTTCGCCGACGTAAACCCACAACTTTTGGCGGAAATATCCGCGAAAAAGCACAAGTTGCTCACAAAGTATTATGAGGGCGCGACTTCCAACAGTTTCAGGTGGTGTTTGTGCGCGACCCCTTGCGCAAGTTGGGCTCACAAGCTTTTCCCGTCAGCGTCAGAAAGCGACGCGCTTGACAACCTTTGGCATATGATTTTCAAAACAATGCGCCTCGACGCAAACAACCCTGTTGACGCTTGGAAGCAACACATCAACAAACTTTCGTCCCTTTGCGCGATTATCAACGATTATCAATTTGCTGAGTTGCGTTATTCCAACTCACTTGGCACAAATTTGACTGTCGGCTTGCCACAAGACTATGTTTTCACTGGCGGACACGAGCTGAGCCGCGACGGAGTGGAATTTACGGCGAATATGCCAACGGAAGAAATTTTTACATCCCCTGACCGCAACAAGGTCAACGGCAAAGTTTTTTCTTCAATGCCACTTATCCACAATGGCGGAATGGTTGACGAATTTTGTCTCGAATTTAAGGACGGTCGCATCGTAAATTACACCGCGAAAGTCGGCTTTGAGATTCTCAAAGGAATCATCGAGACGGACGAAGGCTCGCACTATATCGGGGAAGCTGCCCTTGTGCAATTCAATTCTCCTATCCGCAAGCTCGACACACTGTTCTACAACACGCTTTTCGACGAAAACGCGAGCTGTCACCTTGCGATTGGCGACTCATATCTCACAATCAAAGGCGCTGACAAAATGACAAAAGAACAACTTGCCGAACGCGGACTCAACACTTCCGCATCGCACGTTGACTTTATGATTGGCACGCAAGATATGTCAATCATCGGCGTAACAAAAGACGGCAAAGAAGTCGCGATTTTCAAAGACGGCAATTTTGCTATATAGAAAAGCGCTTGCGAATAATATTATTGAGAAATATTGTTAATAATAAGCATTGTTAACAAAAATTGTTATCGACCACACGACATTCTGACAACCACAAAGAGATTGGAGGCACTATGTTCAAAGTTTACTTATTTATTGCAATATGCGGAGCTTTTGCGCTTGGCACTGCGCTTGCCTATACAAACAATCGCAAATATATCGCGCCCGCCTGCAAACTTGCCGCGTCGTTGAGCTTTATGGTTATCGCGATGATGGCGATTTATATGTCCAACAACTTCAACAGTTATGGCGTATTTTTGTTGTGCGCGTTGGGCTGTGGTTTTCTTGGCGACATAATGCTTATGGTCAAAGAATTTTTCCACGACGAAAAGTCAAGCGGATTTTTCTTGTCGCTCGGCGTAATTTTCTTCTCGTTCGGACACATTTTGTATATAATTCGTTTTGTAATCTTGACGCCGTCATTCAACTTTTGGTTGCTCTTGTTGGCGCTTTTGTTGCCGTTGTCGCTCTTTGCGGCGAAAGGGCTCAAGCTCATCAAGTTCAATCGCTACACTCCGTTGATGTTTGTCTATTCCGCAATCTTGTCGGTGACGGCGGTTGTAACGCTCAACTTGCTTATCACCAACCCGAACACATTCAGCGAAATGGTCTTTTCCGCAAGCTTGCTCTTTGTAATCTCTGACAGCGTGTTGTGCATACACTACTTTGGCGACGAAAAATATCACCGCAGCACAAATTATTTTATTATGATTTTCTATTATGCCGCGCAAGTTCTATACGCGTTGTCAATCGCCTTTGTCTGAGCAAACAATCAAATTGTAAAATATTCCAAACTTGTGTGACAAAATACGGAATTTTTTCCATAACAATAAGGGACACAAAGTTATTTAATTATCGCAAACAAACGCAAAAGCCACAACTTATGTTGTGGCTTTTTTGTCATTTCCTTTTCCATTTTTTCCAAAATTTGCAAGAAAAAACTGCTCACAAAAGCAGTTTTTCTAATACTCTATTTTTTTCTTTATATATTTTTTCTACAATTTGTCGCGTTTTTCTACAACCATTTGCGCTCAACAATATTTTGTGCGATTGCCGTTGGCTTTTTCTACAACCATTTGCCGTCGGCGGTGTTTGGCTTGATTGAGACTTCGCCACAAGTCAAGTTCATTTTTCCTTCCGCCGTGACAACTTCCAGTCCGCCCTCGTCGTCAATCGCGGTCACCTTGCCACAACGCTCGACATTGTTATATTCGAATTTTATTTCTCGACCGACCACAACAGAACGCCTGCGATATTCCGCAAGAAAGCTTCTATCCGTCAAGTCTCGCGTGATTGCGCGCAAGTTGTTGTATATTTGCGCAATCATACAATTGCGCGACACGGGCGGTGTTTGGTCGAAAAGCGCGCCAGCTTTGTCCTTTATCTCGTCCGCAAAGCCGTCTTTTGGCTGACAAAAATTCACTCCAATGCCGACGACCACGCCGACAATTTTTCCGCTTTCCAAGTCGATTGTCGCTTGCGACATAATTCCGCACAACTTTTTGCCGTTGGAATAAATATCGTTGACCCACTTGATATCAATTTGTTTGTTTGCAAATTTTTCGCACGCTTGCGCCACCGCGACCGCCGCCATAGGCGTGATAATCGCGCAATTTGTTATCTCTGCGCGTGGGCGAATGATAACCGACATATATATTCCGCCGCTTGGCGAATCAAAAGTTCTTCCAATTCTTCCCCGACCGCTTGTTTGCTTGTCTGCCACAACGAGCGCGCCGTCAGGAGCGTTGTTTTCCGCCAATCTCATAGCGTAAGCGTTGGTAGAATCAATGCAATCAAAACAAAAAATTTGCGAACAGTCGCCGTCCGCCAAAAATTCTCTTATGCCCTTTTCGCTGACAATGTCCAGGCTTTTGAGCAAGCGGTAACCGCGATTTGTCAGTCCGCCAATCTCATAGCCGTCCTTGCGGAGCGCTTGAATAGCTTTCCAAACGGCATTTCTGCTGACGGAATATTTCTCGGCAATTTCTTGTCCGCAAACTCCATTCTCAAGGTTGTTTTCCAACTCTGTCAACAAATTTTCTTTGAGTGTCATATTTTCTCCTTGGCTATATCGCGACAACAATCACAAGCTTTTACGCCCGACAAAATGCCGTTTCTTGCAACGCTCTTGGTCTTGCGCCTACTTTTGACGGTATGTCGTCGTCCGTCATATATTTATCAATCAGCGGAGTCAGTTGCTCGGTCAACAATTCGTAAGCTGTCTCGTTGATATGCAAGCCGTCCAGCGAATATTTCGGGTCGAGCTCGCCCTTCTCATTGACAAACAAAGAGTGCATATCCACAAGGTCACAACCGTTTTTCAATATAATTGGCTCTATCAAGTCGTTGAGTCTTTCGATTTTCTCATTTTTTCGATTGTCGGCGGTGTTGACTATGCCATACATTTTGTGCGTGTTGTTGACAGGATAAATATTCTGAACAATAATCTTGCAATTTGGCAATGCGGCGCGAGTTTGTTTGAGAATTTGGTCGATATGGTCGGCGGTTTCTTCCACCGTGATATCGTCGCGGTTCAAGTCATTTGTTCCGCCCACAAAAACAAGAACGTGCGGTCTGACATCAAGAACGTTGCCCTGCAACCTTTCCAGCATATGCGACGTGATATCGCCCGATATGCCACGATTGTATGAGACATATTTTGGAAAATACGCTTGTGTGTCATACATTTCCGTAAGGGAATCGCCAAAAAACACAATTTGATTTTCTTGCGTCTCTACGCTCATATTGTTGTATATCATTTGTTTGTATTCGCGGAAAATTTGAGGCGCAAAAAACGCGTCGCCATAAATGCCATACGCGCCAAAAATAGTACCGCAGCCACAAATAATGCCCGCTACAACGATTATTACAAATGCAACTCTGAGCTTTTCTTTTATCGTCATTCTACTTTTTCCTTTCTCAAGATTCCCTTTTTCTTCGTTTACTTCTTTTGCGTTTCCGCTTTTACTTACTTATCTATCTTATATATTAATTCTAGACTTATCAACATTTCTTTCTTTTTAGTTTAATAATACAAATTCTTTGGCTTTCCGACAGTCTCTCCAAACTATTCTTTCGCCAAAATTTTCTTTCTATTTGTCTTTTCTTGCGATAAGCACAAAACCGCGTTTGCCGCGGTTTTGTCCTATTTTATATTTGTTTGAGCTTCTTTTCAACCAAATTAACCAATGTTTTTCTTAATCTCAGCAAGGAAAGCCTTGTAAACGCTGTCTTTTTTCTGTATCAAACTCTCGTCTTTGAACAAGTCGATTTGGTCGGCAGTCGTCATATCTTTCTGCAATTCGTCTTTGATTGTTTGTCTAAAAAAGTCGCCTATTGTAGTGATTTCGCAAGTAACTTTTTTGATTTTTGACTCAATATTTTTGCCGTCGGCGTCTTTCTCATATGTGAATTTCACCGTTGCGTTATAGACATAATCTTTGCCGAGCTTGTAGCCAACAACTTCGCCCTTGTCATTTTTGACGTCTTCGATAGCCGCTGATTGATTTTCGTCAACCACAACTTTTGTAACAAGCACAACGTGTATGCCAAAGTCATTGACAATATAAGATATTTTGTTGTCTTTTTCTGTCGCAAGCGTAAAGACATTTGTTTTGAGATCTTTGTCGTCGCCGTCTTTTGAGCTCATTTCTTCTTTTGTGATTTTCGCAGTCTTGCCGTTTGCAACGTTGAGAACAGCCGTTGGTGTTTTGCCTTCCGCAACAGTATATGCAAGTTTCGCATCAGTTGCGCCAATGCCGTCAGTGTGCTTGACATTCAATGCGCCAGCGCCGCTGCTCTTGTAGAGTTGTCTTGCAAGAATAGTATATTCCGTTACATAATCGCTCTTTCTGCCGTCTCTTGTAACCTTGTAGTTTTCGCCTTTGAACATTCCGTCATCGTCGTTTACAAGATATATCCATTCTACAAAAGCTTTTTCTTTTGCAAAATTCAAGATATAAGTCATTTCTTTCGAGCCGTCGGTTATGCCGTTTGCAATCGCCGCCGCTTTCGCGATATCCATTTGACTTGCGATATCTTCCGCCATAGCGTACAACACTACGCGATAATCAATATCTTTGTCAGTATAAGCGTCCGCGATTTTGTCAGTGTCAGCCTTATATTTTGGGTTGGAAACATTGACTTTGACGCCACTGCCACTTGCCACAAGCAATTGGTCAATCGGGTCATTTGCGTCAAGGTCTCCGCCGAGCGCGAGTTTTTCTCTATAAGTCGCGACAGCTGCCTTGCCTTTCTCGTCGTCGCCAAGCATAGTTGTGATTGTCTTGAGCGCGTCGGTTTGCTTTTGTGAAAACTTCAACAAAATGCTTTTTACTTCGAAATAGCCCTTGTTTGTGTGATAATAAGAATAAGTGCCCGCGCCAATCGCAGCCGCATAAGCGTCCTCGTCGATATAAGATTGAATGTTGAGCTTTTGTTTTTCTATCAATCTTGCGTCAACGTCAGCGTCCGTGATAACAACTTTCTTGCCGACAGCGCTACGATATTTTTCTACGATTCTTGTCTCATATTCTTGTTCCAAGAAGTAGTCATAATCGGTGAAATTTTTCTTAAGTCTTGTGTTCAAAGTGTCAAGCGCAGCTTTCATATTAGCTTTCTTGACATCGTCTTTTTCGCCTTTGATTGTGTCTTTTGTTTTTGCGTCAAACAACAACGGCAACTGACTTTCGTCTTTGATTGTGTCGTCTTTGACATAAGTCGAATCTGCAGGCTCGGTTTTGTCCTGAGACGGACGAGCAGCCAACTCATCTTTGTCCTTGTCAACTTTATCGTCCTCTTTGTCGTCCTCGCCCTTGTTTGCGGCTTGTTCTTTTTCCAAAGCGGTGATATTTTCTTTCCAAAGGTCAGAGAATTGTTTGTTTGTTTGCTCGATGCAGAATCTGCGTTCGTCAACGGTCAAAAAAGCCTTGTTTTCCATTGCGGAAATGGCTTTGTCGTCGTCAACTCTTGCGATATCAACGCCGTTTTTCGCGATATAATCTTTCGAATATAGATAAAGCAATTTTTGTTTTGCAAGTGTCGCGTAGAAATATTCAACCACTTGGTCGATGGTCATACCTTGTTGAAGATATTGTCCACCATAATTTGTAACATAGCTCAAGACGTCGCCCTTGTAGATATCGGCCGACATATCTTTGTATGTTACTGTGGCTATAACTTGATGATAATCACGATTCTGGTCAACTGAAAACATTTTGCAACCAGTAAACATAGTCGCCAATGCCATCACTACCAAAATCAAAGCTATAACTTTTTTTCTCATTATGAAGCTCCTTATATATAACAATACATTTGTTATTTAATTATACACAAAAACGTTTGCAAAGTAAAACGTTTAATCAATTATTTTTTGGCTTTTGAGTAAAAATTGCCTTAAAAGTCTCATTTTTTCGACATTTAGCATAAATTTGCAATCGAATATCAACTTTGGCTGGTTGTCGTTTGTCCAAGTGCATTTGTCCTTGAAGCTTTCCACCGCCAAAAAAATGTTCTCTTTGCGGAAGCAAGAACTGTCGCCAAAAATTAAACTTGCGCTCTTGTCGGCGATTGTCAATCTCGTCACGCCAATTTCTCTGGCAAGGTTTTTGATCAAGCCAATGTCAATCAAATTCAAAAGTGGCGACGGCAACTCGCCATAACTTTCCGCAAGCCCCGTCTCGAGCTCGTCGCGTTCTTTGAGCGTGCGCAGTTCGGCAATCTCTTTGTAAACTTTCAACCGCGCGTTTTCGCTCTCGATATAGCTGTCGTCAAGATAGCTGTCAACGTTTACGCTGACAATAATATCGTTGTCGTCGTTGTTTTCTATGCCTTGCGCCTCGTCGACGACTTGTTTCAACAACTTGCAATATAAGTCATAGCCGACCTTTTCGATATGTCCGTGCTGTTCTTTGCCAAGAATGTTGCCAGCGCCCCTTATTTCCAAGTCGCGCATAGCAATCTTGAAGCCGCTGCCAAGGTCGGTATAGTCCATTATCGCGGACAGTCGCTTGCTGGCGTTTTCGGTCAGCACTCTGTTGGGCGACACTGTAAAATAAGCGTACGCAATGCGATTGCTTCTGCCAACTCTGCCACGCAATTGATACATTTGCGCCAGTCCGAGTTTGTCCGCGTCACAAATAATCAGCGTGTTTGCGTTGGGAATGTCAATGCCGTTTTCGATAATTGTCGTGCATATCAAAACATTGCCTTCTTGATTGTAGAACTGATTGATTCTCTCTTCCAACTGCGCCGAGTCCATTTGTCCATGACCGACAATAATTTTCGCCGCAGGCACAAGCTCTTGCACTTTTTGGGCGAACGCGTCAATCTTCGCCACGCTGTTGAACAAGACAAAAACTTGTCCGCCACGCGCGAGTTCGCGGTTTATCGCGTCTTGCAACAAGCCGTTTGTCAACTCCGCGACGGTGGTTTGGACAGGAATTCTATTTTTTGGCGGTGTCTCGAGAATGCTTATGTCTCTTATCCCAGTCATCGCCATGCTGAGCGTGCGCGGAATCGGCGTCGCCGACAAAGTCAGCACGTTGACGTTGTTTTTGATAACTTTGAGCTTCTCTTTGTGTTCCACTCCAAAGCGCTGTTCTTCGTCAAGCACCAACAAGCCAAGGTCTTTGAACTGCACGTCCGCCGACAAAATTCTGTGCGTAGCGACGGCGACAAGCGACTTGCCTGTGGCGAGATTGTTGAGACTTTTTTCTATTTGTTGTGGCGTTTGGAAACGCGTGAGTGGCTCGACCTTTATTTTGAATTCGTTGAATCGCGCCATCGCCGTGTTGTAATGTTGCTTTGCAAGAATGGTCGTCGGCGCAAGAATGACCGCCTGACGGTTTTCCATAATCGTCTTAAAAATCGCGCGCAACGCGACTTCCGTCTTGCCATAGCCCACGTCGCCACAAAGCAATCTATCCATAATTTTGCCCCTCTCCATATCCGCCTTAATCTCGCTTATCGCGGTCAGTTGGTCGGGGGTCTCAGTGAACTCAAAGCTGTTCTCGAATTCTTTCTGCCAAATTGTGTCAACGGGATATTTGTAGCCGTTTTTCTTTTCGCGCTTGGAATATAGCTCGACAAGGTTTATCGCCATTTCTTTGACGGACTTTTTGACGCTTTCTTTTATTTTTTCGAAGTCTTTTCCGCCGATAATTGACAGTTTTGGCTCGCCTTCGTTTCCGCTGTAGCGATTGAGCCTGTTCAGCCCGTCAATCGGCACATAGAGTAGGTCGCCTTTCGCATATTGCACGACGACATAATCGCGCTCAATTGTGCCAGTTTTGACGCGTTTTGTGCCAAGGCACTTGCCAATTCCGTGCACTTCGTGGACGACAAAATCGCCAATTTGTGGCACTGTGAAAACTGTCTTTTTCGATATATCTTTTGTTATGCTTTTCTTTGTAATATCCGCAATTCCAATTACTGCAAGTTTTGCAAAAGGGTATTCAAAGCCATAATTCAATTCTGACGACACGATAGTTATGCCGTGTATTTTTTCGTCAACGTCAGCGCTGTAATGACAATAAATGCCTTCCATTGTGAGATTCGATTGCAACGCAAGCCCTTTTTGCTCGCTTCCTTGACAAATTATGACCGCAAAGCCGTTGTTGACAAAGCTTTTCAAATCGTCGAACAGCGCCGTATATCTTATGTTGTAATTGTTGAGCGCTGGCGGAGCGATATTGAAAATTTCTTGCGGAGAAAATATCGCGTTTGTGCTTGTAATGTTGGAAAAACCGAGCTTTGTAAATCTTTCCATTTGCAAGGTCACATCACGGAAAGACAAAATAACTTTTGCGTGCGAGCGGAACGCTTCGCCGTCGAGCGCAAGCGCCTTGAGACGCGTGTTGTGCTCGTGGACAAACATATCCACTTGACCGCTGACCGAGCTTGTCTCGTCGAAAACAATCACCGACGACGGCGACAAATAATCGAAAATCGTGGCGCATTTGTCCACAAAAAACGGCGACAACCATTGCATTTGTTGACAGCAACCGCCAAAAGTTTCCAACTCATTGATAATCTCATTCGCGCGTGTGTTCGCCGTCACTCCGAGTTTTTCCGTCTCTTTGCGAGCCTTTGCAAAAACGCTTTCCAACTCGCCAGCCGACAGCAACAAATCATTGTTAGGCAAGAGTTCAACGCTTTCCAACGCGCCGACCGTCATGCGAGAATCAATGTCAAAAAGCTTTATGCTTTCGAGTTCTGTGTCAAAAAATGACAACCTTATCGGCAACTCGCTGTCAGGCGGAAAAATGCTGATAATATCGCCCGCGACGGAAAAGCTACTTTTGCTCTCCAACTCGCTTTCTCGACTATAACCAAGCGTTACCAATTTGTCAATAAGCTTGTACATATCGACATTTTCGCCCTTTTGCAAGGTGACAACCGCGCTCGCAAGTCTCTCTGGTTGCGGATAATATTGCAACAAAGCTTGGGGGGTAATTACACAACAATTCACACTTCTTTCGGCAAGACGGCGCAAGGTATTTATGCGCTCGCCGACCGAACTTTTGTATATTTCTTTGCGATAAAGCAACAATTCTTCGTTGCCGTTGAGCAGCGCCACGCTCTCGCCATAATAATCTTGCAACTGCGTGTAGAGATTGTTGGCGTCAATCGTGTCCTTTGCGACATAGAGTACAAACTTGTCAAGGTGCGACGTCAGGTGCAATCGGTTGGCGCGTGGCATAGAAAACACACAACAATCGCGTCCATTTTCGATTGCTTTTTTGACCTTGGCGACGTCACCGCCTATTTCTTCCAGTTGTAGAAGTTTGTCCAGTCCCTTTGATATCATTTGATAATAACTCCGTTGCATTCGCGCATAAGATTGTCGATATTGCGGTCGTTGATATAAGCCACAATCGCGTCCGCGACCTTGTCAAGCACGGCGTTGAGCGTCTCTTTTTGCTCGCCGCCAAGACGAGAAAGCACATAGTCGGCAAGCGGAATTTTTTTTGTAAGCTCAGTGCAAGCGCCAACGCGAATTCGCAAAATGTTTTGCGTGCCAAGCTCTGCGATAATGTTTTTCATTCCATTATGCGTGCCGCCAGAACCTTCTTTGCGCGCTCTCACCGCGCCAAGTGGCAGGTCGATATCGTCATAGATTACAAGCATATCAGCGCTTGTCCACTTGTTTTTTCCAAGCAATTGCTTGCAAGCGACGCCAGACAAATTCATATAAGTAAGCGGTTGCGCAATCACGAGCTTTTCGCCCTTGACAAAACTCTCGCCAAACATTGAGTCGCAACCCTTGTTTTTGAGTTTCAACTGCAATCTTTCCGACAACTTGTCCACCGTCATAAAGCCTATGTTATGCACGGTTTTGTCATATTGTTCGCCGTAATTTCCAAGTCCTACTATCAGCATTTTTTCGTCCTCTTTTTCTTAAAATATTCGCTCAAAAGCGTGGCGCATTCGTCTTGCAAAATTCCGCCAAGCACTTCTGGTTTGTGATTGAATTCGTTGTTTGCGCCAAGGTTGTAAACGCTTCCGCAACACCCAGCCTTTTGGTCAAACGCGCCAAAAAAAACTTTGCCAACCCGCGCGTTGATAATCGCGCCAGCGCACATCGGACAAGGCTCGAGCGTAACATACATTTCACACTCGTTCAACCGCCAATCGCCCAACTTTTTGCAAGCTTTCTCAATCGCGACCATTTCCGCGTGAAAGTTTGCGCACCCTTTTTCTTCTTTGTGGTTGCGTCCGCGAGCGATAATTTTTCCGTCTCGCACAATCACCGCGCCGACAGGGACTTCGTCATATTTTTCCCCAAGTTTGGCTTGCGCGATTGCCGCCGACATAAATTTTTCTTGTAAAGTTTGCATTCTTTTGTTATCCTTGTCGCTTGCTTTTGTTTTTTTGGTTGATAAATTATATGTTTTTTATGTTGTTTGTTTGATTACTTTATTTGTTTGTTTTTTTGTTTGTTGACTATTGTTTATTAGCTGTCCATTTTTAATTTATTTTGTTTTTGCTTGTTATTTATTTTTCTACCTTTTTGTGCAAATTGTTGTTTTTTTGTTGTTTGTTTTGTCAACAATTTGTCGCCAATTGCGTTGCGATATCCAACACTTCGGCATTTTGTTTGCGCATACAATAGAGATAATCTTCCAACTCGTCGCACGGCGTCGCGTCTTTTCCAACTTCTATCGTCAGCCCAAGTTTGCGTCTTGTCGCGACAAACCAATCTTTGTAACCGCCAGCGCTTCCGCGAGAACTTTCCAACGCATAGCCCGTCGAGCTCGCGATTTTTTCCGCCACCTGCGCAAAAGGGAAAACTCCGTCAAAGCCGTGATATATCACTTCCCCCCTTGCGTGATAACTCAACGTTACCGTGGGACTGATACTGTTGGTTATATCGACAAGCGCGCGTGTTTCACTTTCTGAGCAAGCGAATTGTCCAACATAATTTGACGGATACGGAAAGAACAAATTGCTCTCGCCACTCCCCCACTTCGCATCGAAATTGACATTCAAGTCAACCGCTCGCGCGTTGGCTTTCCAATCGGCGAAATTTTCACTTCCGCCATTTGTCTCGACAAGGAATTTTGCCACGCTGTCAAAGTCTATATCTCTGCAATTTTTCTCATTTGCAATTTGCAATTCAAGGTTGCTCTTTCTTATGTTTTTGCTATTTGCGACATTCAATTCAAGGTTGCTGTTTTTGGTGTTTATGTTTTTCTCATTTGCAGTTTGCAAGTCAAGGTTGCTTATTATTTTTTGGTTTAGTATCTCGTCCGCAACTGTCAATTCTCGATTTTTGTTGAGCGCGCCAAAAGCCGTTATCTCGCTTGAGACATTAAACTGCCCCACGCTGTTATAGCTCACGCTGTCCAG
>JAVXBP010000043.1:0-12663 GCA_036659935.1 Clostridia bacterium | reverse complement strand
AACAAAAGTTCTTTTTCGTCCTCTTTGCTGATATCATAGAATTCTTCGTTGAGAACGCCTCTGATACCGTGCGCCGCGCCGTAAACAGCCGTAATGCAATCTTGTTTCAAAGCTTCGGTGAACACGCCAGCCGCGCTTGAATTGATAACTGATGACGGACCACCTGATTGTCCGAACATACAAGCCCCTACTAATTTTTCCATTTGTAACCTCCAAAAAGTTTTCTTCTTGTATTTTTTGTATTTGTATATAAATTTGTTTTATATCTATTTTAGTTTTCCGTGTCAGCTTCCAAGAATGTTTGCCGTGTCATAGAGCGCTTGATTGAATTTGCGTGGCACTGCCAAGGCTTCTTCGATATCGCAATCGACCACTTCATTGTTTTTGATGCCGACAACTCGTCCGCCCTTGTCCGCCAACAACAAGTCAACAGCTCGCACGCCAAATTGCGCCGCAAAAATTCTGTCTTGCATAGACGGAGCTCCGCCGCGTTGGATATAGCCGAGAGTGGTAGTTTTGATAGAATTTGTAACGCCACAATCTTTGAGTTTTTGTTTCAAATCTTCCGCCTTGCAAACGCCTTCCGCCAAAACGATAATGTCGGACGTCTTGCCAAGTCTCTGGTTCTTTTTGATGTCTTTGACAACGCGATTGATATCGAAAGGCACTTCTGGCACAAGAATAATCTCCGCGCCACCGCCAATGCCAGAATATAGAGCGATATCTCCGCACTTGCGCCCCATAACCTCGATAATGCAAACGCGGTCGTGCGACGTCATTGTGTCTCTGAGATTGTTTATTGCGCTGAGAACGGTGTTGACCGTTGTGTCAAAGCCCAATGTGAAGTCAGTGTAAGGCAAATCGTTGTCAATCGTGCCCGGAATTCCAATTGTTTTGACCCCAAACATAGTATACAAATCTTTTGCGCCACGGAAGCTTCCGTCACCGCCGATGACCACGAGCCCCTCGATTCCATAAGCCTCGAGCGTGTCAACAGCTTGTTGCATGACATCGCGTTCCTTAAATTCCGCGCATCTGGCAGTCTTGAGTATAGTTCCGCCGCGTTGAATGATATCAGAGACGGAGCGTTTGTTCATAAGGTTGAGTTTGTTTTCCAACAAGCCAAAATAACCTTGCTCAATGCCATAGACTTCCAAGCCCTTTTGAATCGCATATCTTGTAACGGCGCGAATGCAAGCATTCATACCGGGCGCGTCGCCACCACTTGTCAAAATTCCTATTTTTCTCATTTTAGTCCTCTTTTCCACACTTTACAACGCCGAATTTTGTATAAATTTCTGCGTTTCCGCGCACTTTCATCGCGGATATTTTTTCGGTAAATTGGACAAGCATAACTTCGCCTTGATAAAGGTTTTCTGTATGTTGTGGCTTTGTGCCGTCACCGCGAGTAAGCCCAATCACTTGGACGTTGTTATCTATCGCTTTGACAACGACATATTCGCTGTTTATATCTTGTTCAAATTCCATATTATACCTCGATTATGCTATTATATCAAATTTTTGCAGTTATGACTACAATTTTGATATGTTTTGTAGCAATTTTTGTTAAAATTTTACCAATTTGCTTTTTTTGTCTTTGTTCTAGGCTTTTTTGCATTTTTACTTGAACTTTTTGAGCGCCATTGTCGCCATTTGTGTCTTTTCGACAATCTCTCGCCACGGCTTGCTCAACTCTCAATAGAATTATACCCGCCTTTGAGAAAATTATCAACGCTTTGAGCCTTGTAATTGTCAATTTTTATTTGTCAATTTTTATTTGACAACTTTTTTGTCAGCAATACTTTTTTGACGATAACATTTTTTGTCAACAATATTTTTCTCAATCAACTACTACACTTTATTTGACAACAATGTTTTCTTTGCCAATAAGGCTGGCTATTTGCATCATAAGATTTTCGCACACGTCCACGTTTGTAGGAAACTGGAAAAGCTTGCGGTCATATTGAATTTTGCAATCAATTTCGCCCGCGAATTTCTCCAAAACCATTGTCAACTGTCGATATTGTTCGAGGTCGCGCACTTTGAGATAAAGTGTTTTTTCCGACTTTTTCTTAACTTCCGCAAACTGCTCGTCGCTTGAATAATTTTCGTCGTCGCTCACAATCAGTTTTCTATCTCCGCCAGCGGACACGTCGTCGTTTTGCTTCCAAACCGCGACTTCTTTTGCAAAAAGTTTGACTTTTGGGTCGGTGAGAGTGTCAAGTCTGCCCTTGACGGTCACAATCGCATCGTCGAACAACAAGTCCTTATATTTGCCGAGCGTCGCAGGGAAAAATATAACTTCAATCGCGCCGTAAGTGTCTTCTATCATGCCATAAGCCATCAACTTGCCCGACTTTGTGACACTTTTGCGGAAGTTGGATATCATTCCGCCGACCACAATTTCTCTGTCATTATATTCGCGCGCGAGCTTGTCAACTTCGTTGTTGGCATCGTCGGTCGCGTCATCGTCCTCCGTCTCATTGCGGAACAACAAGTCTGCTATCATCGAAAAATTGAACGGCATATTTTTGATTGCTTCTTCGTAAGCTTCCAGTGGGTGTCCCGACATATAAACGCTCAGAACTTCCTTTTCTTGCGCATAATATTGCATACGCCCAAACTCTTGCAAATAAGGGATATCGTCAACGTTTGTTTCTTCCGCGCCAAACATTCCAAACAATGACATTTGACCGCTGGCTTGCTTTCTTTTGTCAACGTTGCTTGTCGCAAGCAGTCTCTCATAGCACGCCATAAGACTTGCGCGAGTGTGTCCAAAACAGTCAAGCGCGCCCGCTTTGATAAGGCTTTCCATTGATTTTTTCGTTATTGTGGAGGCTGGCAATCTGAGCAACATATCGCTGATTGAGCTATATTCGCCGTTTTGCTTTCTTTCTTCCACAAGCAATTTCATAGCGTTTTCGCTGACGTTTTTGATTCCGCACAAACCGAATCTGACCGCGCCGTTTTGCACGCGGAAAATGGTATCGCTTTTGTTGACGTCAGGTGGCAATTGTGGCACGCCTTTTTCTTTGAGAAAGAGCCAATATTTTGCGATTTCGTCAGCTTTTGTCAATCTGTCGTTGACGACCGCCGAGACGAATTCTGGCATATAATAACGCTTCAAATAGGCAGTCTCATAGGCGAGAACGGAATATGCCGCCGCGTGCGACTTGTTGAAAGCGTACTTTGCAAAGTCTTGCATATTGTCGAATATTCTTGACGCTGCGTCTGCTGGCACACCGCGTTTTACCGCGCCGTCAACCGCAGGAGTGGCGCTTTCTTTGACAGTGCCGTCTGCATAATATTCGACTGGCTTTGCCGGACAACCATTGATAAAAATTGTTTTTTCCGCAGCCATAACATCGCTTTTTTTCTTGCCCATTGCGCGGCGCAAAATGTCCGCCCTGCCGAGCGAATAGCCCGCGAGCGTTTGAACGCATTGCATAACTTGTTCTTGATAAACAAGAAAACCATAGGTCATATGCAGCAATGGAATAAGCAAAGGCGTCTCATATGTTATTTTTTCTGGGTTGTGCTTTGCGATGACATAATCAGGAATTGATTTGATTGGTCCTGGTCGATAGAGTGAGATTCCTGCTATGATATCTTCCAAGTTGGTCGGTTGAAGCTCGCGCATAAACTTTTTCATACCTGAGCCTTCGAGTTGGAACACCGCGTCAGTTTCGCCCGAGCTTATCAACTTATAGACTTCTGGGTCCTCATAGCCGAGCTTCTCGAAGTCCACGTCGACGCCGTGATTTTCCATGATATATTGTTTCGCCTTGCTGATATCGGTCAAAGTTGTCAAGCCGAGAAAGTCCATTTTGAGCATTCCGAGTTGCTCGACTTCTTCTTTCTGGAATTGCGTTGTAATATCGTTTCCGTTTCTTTGCAAAGGCACAAAGTCAGAGATAACTTCTCTGCAAATGACCACGCCTGCCGCGTGCTTCGAGCAGTTGCGTGGCATACCTTCAATCTTGAGCGCCATGTCAATAACGCGGTGCATTTCGTCATTTGTCTTGTAAATATCCAAGACTTCTGGGCAAAAATTCTTTTTGAGTTCGTTTTCTTTTTCCGCTCTTTCTTCCGGGTCGGTGATTTTGCTTGGGACAGTCGCCCAACCAAGAACTTGTTGCAATGTCAGCCCGGGAGTGTTTGGAATGCACTTTGTCGTCTTGTTGACAATGTCGAGTGGCACTTTGTAAACGCGCGCGACGTCTTTTATCGCGCCTTTCGCCTTCATTGTGCCAAGGGCAAGAATCTGACAAACTTTGTCTTTGCCATATTTTTGCGTAACATATTCTATTACTTCGCCGCGTCTGTCCATGCAAAAGTCGATGTCAAAGTCAGGCGCTGATATGCGTTCTGGGTTGAGAAAACGCTCGAAAAGCAAGTTGTATTTCAACGGGTCAACGTTTGTAATATGGATAGCGTACGCGATAATACTGCTTACGCCACTGCCACGCCCCGCGCCGACAGGAATGCCTTGTTGACGCGCGTAGTGAATAAAGTCCCACACGATGAGATAATATTCCGCAAAGCCCATTCTGATAATGATATCGAGCTCATATTCGGCTCGCTGTTTGATTTCGTCGGTGAGTTCGCCATATCTTTCGACAAGCCCGTCATAGGCGAGCTTTCTGAGATATTCTGGCGGAGTTGAGCCGTCCTCTGGGTGATAAGGCGGCATAAGTTCTTCTTTTTTTATCTCAATGTTGCACTTTTCCATGACTTCATTTGTGTTGGCTATCGCCTCTGGACACCACGCAAACAATTGCGACATTTCGTCATAGTCTTTGAGATAGAAGTTGTCGCTGTCGAACTTCATTCTCGTCGGGTCGTCAATGGTTGACGCTGTCTGTATGCACAACAAAACGTCATGCATTTCCGCGTCGCTTTTTTCGATATAATGCACGTCATTTGTCGCCACGACTTTGACGCCAATCTCTTTTGCAAGCTTGACAAGCAAAGGGTTTATTTGCTTTTGCTCAGGAATGCCGTGGTCTTGAATCTCGATATAGAAGTCCCCTTCTTCGAACATATCGCGCAGCATCAAGGCGTATTCTTTCGCCCCGTTGTAATCATTTTGCAAGAGTAATGACGGAATTTTTCCCGACAAACACGCCGACAAACAAATTACGCCTTTTGTATGTTTTTTGAGCAACTCAATGTCAATGCGCGGTTTGTAATAATAACCGTCAACATAAGCTATACTGTCCATTTTGACAATATTGCGATAGCCTTCTGTGGTTTTTGCAAGCAAAACAAGGTGACAACGCTCTTTTGTGTCGTTTTTTGTAAGGTCGGGACAGGTGTAGAATTCGCAGCCAACAATAGGCTTTATTCCCGCTTCTTTCGCCGCCTTATAGAAAGTATACGCGCCAAACATATTGCCGTGGTCGGTCAACGCGCAAGCTGGCATTCCCTTTGCGACGCACGCTTGCAACAACGGGTTGCAATGGTCGCCACTTATTCGCGCCGCCCCGTCGAGCAAGCTATATTCTGAGTGGAGATGCAAATGGACAAATGGTTTTTGCTCTGGGACAACTTTCTTTTTTTTATCTTCCGCCAATTTTTATCTCCTCCGCTATATTCAAAATTTTTGCGAGCGACCGCGCTATATAACTCTTGGATACGCCCAATCTTTCCGCAAGTCCGCTCATACTTTCCGAGACGTTTTCTTTGCGCGCACGCGCCACGACTTGCAATTTTTCTTCCATACTTTCCAGCCCGACACTTGTCTCAATATAGTCAATCGCCGTTATGTATTTCGAATTTGACTTGCCAACCTTGTCGGCGTTGGCGACAAAAATGTTTGTTTGTCGATTGATATTGTTGTTGATTTCTCTTTTGAGAATGATATCGTTGAGCAAAAGCACGCTGTTCATCGCCTTGACAAATGCCAAAATATCACAAATTTCTTCGCTCCGTTTGTTGTATAGCGCAAAAGAATTCTCTCTGTCAACAATTTCGAAAACAAGTTCGCATTTCGCAAACAACTCTTGCGCAGCAAGCGCATAATCTTCTTCGAAAAATGTGATTTCGAGATGATAGCCACCGCGTTCTTCGATATCCGACGGCATATAGAGACTTCCATTGCAGAGAAACAAGCCTTGCGCAAAGCTTTGCGCCGCGATACGATTGCCAAAATTTTGCAAGACAGCCGAGCCGTCTCTTATGACAAAATGTCCGCTTTCGTCCAAATAACTCAAGCCAAGGTCTTTGAGAATAACATTCGATTTTTCGCTGTCAAGTTTTAGAAAAAACGCGTCCGGAAAAGCCGCGTTGTGGCTCAGGTCCAACGGAAAGTCATAGCGTTCTTTGATAATCGCGATGACCACTGACGCAAACTCATACGTGCGGAACTCATACTCCAACGCGATTGCGTTCTTGTAAATATTCACCGCGCCAAGACATTTTGTAACGGCGCAAAGTAGGGCAAAGCTGTTGCAGTCTTTGCCCAAAACGTTTTTCATAATTTCTTCTTTCGCTTCTTCGCTATAATTCATTTCTACCTTATTTTTCTGTTTTCTTTTGCATATTTGATAAAGTTTTTAAATCTATCTTTTGCTTCTAAAGTCCAACTTTTTGCCATTGCAATTTGCTATACGGCTTTGTGGAATGTTATATTTTTCTATCAATTCGAGCGCAAAGTCCCACTTTCCGACATTTTCCACCTTGTGCGCGTCAGAATTGACAACAAACATAGCGTCCGTCGCAAGCAAGTCCTCAATGCAACTGTCGTTTGGCGTTCTGTGTCGCGACGACAGCTCGACATAAGTGCCTTCGTCGGCGCAAGCTTGTCCAACCGCCTTGTAATCAATGCCAAGTCGAAAGCCCGGGTGCGTCAAAATATCAATCTTATTTTTCTTTATCGCGTTGAGATAAGCCCTTGTGTTGCGCTCAAGTTGTCCCTTTGTGGGACGCATAACATAGCGCGTAACTCCGTTCCAAACGAGTTGAAAATAGTCGCTCAAATTTTCTTGATAAGCTGTCAAATGGAAACCTACCAACAACAAGTCAAGCTTCGATTGGTCGCGCGGTTCGACGTCAATCGCCCCGCTCATTCCGATAATATTCGCTTCAATTCCCATAAGAATTGTGATATCATCGACCTGCTTTTGACAATTTTCGATATCTTTTCTTATCTTGTCGAATTCTTCCGGGCGAACGCCAATGAGCGGATGATTTTTCGCATGGTCAGTAATCGCGATGATTTCTAGCTGTTTTTCTCGCGCGGACAAAACATTGTCCATGACGCTGCCCTTGCCGTGGCTGTAAGTCGTGTGCGTGTGATAATCTGATGTAATTCTAAAATTTTCCACTTTCGTTCTCCTTTTTTATTCAACAAACTCTACCTCATATTCTAACTCAATACCGAGCTGTTTGTCAACCTCTTGCGCGACCAATTTGCCAAGAGCGAAAAATTCATTTGTCTTTGCTCCGCCAAGGTTCTCGAAAAAATTTGCGTGGACGGGGCTGACACGCACATTGCCGATTTGCGCGCCTTTCAGCCCGACTTTGTCGATATAGAACCCAGCCGAGACGTCGCCCACTCTCGAGAAAACACTGCCGAGCGTGAGCGCGTGTGGCTGTGTCAAAGCGCGTCTTTGTCGGCATTTCTCCGTTTTGGCGACGATTTCTTCTCGATTTCCCTTTTGCAAAGACAATTTTCCACCAAGAATTACCCACTCTGGCGGAATATCGCTTTTGTGATAACAAAATTTCAACTCGCTTTTTTCCACGCGTTTTTTCTCGCCGTCGAATATATCCACAAACTCCAAACAATCGCAAATTTGATAGCCAAACGCCCCTGCGTTGCGAGCGACCGCTCCGCCAAAGCTTGCAGGAATCTCCGCCAAACCTTCCACGCCTGTGAGAGAATTTTTCTCCGCGAGCGCGCACATCGACGGCAAACTCGCGCCACATTCCACAATCAAACTCTCGCCGACAAGTCGCTTGCCACAAAGATAGCGTACGCAAATTGCCACGCCGTCATACCCACCGTCAGGGAACAAAATATTTGTGCCGTTGCCGACAACAACGAATTTCTCTTTGCGCAATCTCAACGCTCGAACGCACTCTGCGAGGCTGTCAACGCTCAGCGGATAGCACACAACTCGCATATTTCCGCCACTGCCAAAATGCGACAGCGACTTGCAATCGAGCGCTATTTCGCACCCACATTCGACCAAAAATTGATAATTTTCCATATTGATATTTATGCAAAAGCGCCAACTTGTATGCTCGTATGTATATATGTTATTCAAAAAAGATACCCACAGAATGTCAACATTCCAATGGATATCTTTGATTTTTTGCATAAACGATAACAGTCAATCGACATTCGCCGCAGTGACAAATTCAAATTCAATCTTATTTTCTATTGTCCAACGCTTAATAAGAAACAATCATTCCGTGTTGCAAAGCGTAATAAGACGCCAACATTTTCGTTTTCATAATTCTCACGCCTTTGCACTCTGGGTGTTCCGCCATAATGCTTTCGGCGAGCTTTTTCGATTCGTCTTCCGCATAGCATTGCGATATGATAATTTCTTGCTTTGTAAAGTCCTTGACTTGCTCGCAAATGAGCTCTTTGAGACGGCGCAAAACTTTCTTTGGCCCGATAAGCTTTTCTTGCACGTCAATTGTGCCTTGTGGTGACTTGGCGCAAATAGGAGTGATATTCAACACGTTCGCTATCATTGCGGTAAACTTGGACATACGCCCGTTCTGGATAAGGTTGTCGAACTTTCTGAGCACAAAAAGCAACTTTCTCTCGTCGGTATACTTCTGGATAGTCTCGCACAAAGCCCCAAAATCAGTGGCTGTCTGAGCGAGTTCCGCAAGTTTGTCAATGATAAGAATTTGCACGCCACAAGTGGCTTTGCTGTCGATAACATAGACTTTTTTGCCTTCTTTTTCCGCCATTTCTTTTGCTATGCGAGCGCTGTTGTAAGACCCGCTCAAGCTTGCCGAGATGGTGATGATAAAGCTGTATTCCGCGTCGCCAATCGCTTCGAAAAACGTTTGTGGAGACGGACAAGCAGAGTTTGTTCTGCCGTCATAAGCCTCGAAGTGCGCCAACATTTCTGCTGGATTGCAATCGTCTGTGTCGAGAAATTGTTTGTCGCCGATATTCACGAAGAAAGGCGCGACCGCAAAATCTACGTTTGGATTGTTGATATAACCTTTGCGCAAATCGCAAGCGCTGTCTGAGATAATTTTTATTTTCATAATAACCCACCTTGTTTGTGTTTTACACTATTATTATAGCATATATCTTAAATTAATTATACTATATTTGTGTAAAACCTTTGTAAAAAATTCTGGACATTTACAACAAATATCAACGATATCGTACACAGTGTATGATATTGTCCACAAAAGTTTCGACAAATTTCTCGTCTAAAACAGCCTAGTTTTAACGACTTTTCCGACTTATTTTGTCGGTCGAAGAATTCTTAAGCTGTCATTTTGCGGTGTAAGGTAAGAATAATCATTGACTTTTATCGCTTATTTTGTCGGTCGAATAATTGTTGACACGTCGTCTTGCGGTGTCAACCAAGGGCAAACGTTGACCCAAGTCCAATATTGTCTATAGTTTTGGACGATTACTTTGCCGTTTGTCATTGTCAAATATGAGTTGCGCAAGACAAATTTTGTAATCATTGTTTGCAAGCTCGTCACTTGAGCGGCTGTCAACTTGTCAACAATCAAAGCATTGTTATAATACAATTGATTGAGCGACTTCGCCATATCGCGATGAGTGATGAGACTTGTCGCCAAGTTGTCATTTTTTGTCACGACAGTCGCGCCGTTTGTAACGATACTTCCTTCCGCGGTCACGCTTGTGACAGTTCCGCCATTGTTGGTGACAACGACAATTCCAACTTCCGCGCTGACTTTGTCGCGAGAATCAATTATCACGTTGCCAAACGTTATGTTCTTGACAACCGCCGTCGCGCCGAGTTGGGCGAAAATTGCGACTTTCTGACCGCCAATAACAACAAAGTTTGTCAGCTCAAAACCTGCGCCGTCGAGCGTCCCTTCGAATGCCTTTTCCACTCCGTCAACCGTCCACGCAAATGGCGCGATGACGTTCGACTTGCCGTTGATATTCCTTGTCAAAACATAACTCAACGTGTGATAGTCCGCCCCTTGCGTCCCGATTTGGGCGAAGTCAGCAAATTTTTCTATCTTGCATCTGCCAAGCTCGTCGAAGAAGAAATATCGCAAGATTAAGCTTTGCGCGCTGAAGTTCATTCGATAGTTGCCATATGTTATTTGGCTCGGCAAGGCGAGCTTTTGATATTGCGTTTGGTCTGTCGCGACATATTTGCCATTGACAAGCGAAATTCCGCTCGCGAGCATATTCGCAAAGACGTCAACTCCAGTCAAAGCCAAGTCGAGCTTTTGTTGTTCGAACGCAGCCTTTTGCGCCGCTGTCATTCTTCGTGGCAAGGTTGGCGTCGAGAAAATTCCTTTTGTGATTGACGGTTGAGCCAATTGCGCTGAGCGATAAGATTGTTCGAGCGCCGAGCTATAAGTCGCGGTCAAGTCAAGCGGAGTAATGTGTCCGACAAGCGTAGTTGTCCCAGTCGCGAGCGTAGCGCTCTCGAAGCCTTGCAAGATTGCCACTTCGTCAGCTTGCCCGCCTATCCAAATGTTGCCGAGCGCGCCGATTGCAAATGTTGCGTCTTTCAACGCGTAGTTTTGCGAGCCAACGCCCGACAGTGACGGAATGTAATTATAAGTCGTCCCGAAGTAGCCCTCTCCGCCCGTCGCAGCTTTTTCCGCGATAATATTGTAGACATACGCGTAAGAATAATCTACGTTTGCCCCGATTGTTGCATCGTCCGCGAGCGCCTTGTCAAAGTCAATCATTCGCGAGAACGCTCTCATATATTCTTGGACAGAATAGCTCGTTATCAGTGTGTTTTTGTCGAAAGGTTCTTCCAGTCCGCCCGCATTGCGAACCTTGATAGGTTGATAAGTATATGTATCAACTGCGTGATCGTCAGTGTGCGTTACTCGCGCGATATATTCGCCAGTTGTTTTGTTGACAAGAACTTTGCGGAAAGACGAGCCGTTGTATATCAGCCCAATTTTGCTTGCATTTGCGACGCTTGTCGCGAGATTGTTTGCCGTGTCATAATAATTGCCATTCAAAGTCAGCGCTTTTCCGCCAAGCGTGAGTGGAACTTCCGCCAAAGCCGTGCTGTCATATATCTTGTCCGTGGCAAGGCTTGCAGGAATAGTTTCTTGTCGCGGATAGATTATCAACACCGCGCCTGCGATAGTCGAACTTCCGCCACCGCTTACAACAATCGCCGTTCTTGTGTCGACGTTGAATTTTTCATTTCCAATGGTTGTGTCGCCAATTCCGCCGACTTCGACCGCGATTTGGTCATAATAGCCGACGTCAGTTCCGCTTGCTGTGACAACCCTTTGCGCGCCGTCGACGGTGATAGTTATTGAATTGTTTTGTGTCAAGCCGTTGTATTCAACTTCTTTGACAACCGAACCGCTGATAGCGATTTCCATTGTGCCCCTGATACCTATCGCTGGCGTAAAGAGATTGCCGCCGCTTGTGACAAAGTTGATGACTTTCTTGACGCCGTCCAGGCCAGTGTAGCCGTCAGTGTGCAGTTGCGCGCCGATATCGAACACTGCGACATAGCGATTGAGACTTGTGCCGACATAAACGCCATTGCTATTCAAGCTCTTGTAATTCGTCGAGAAAGCTTCCCAAATAAACCTGTTGATAGGGGCGATAACTTCCACAACGATATTTTCTGTTGTTGTGTTTGTGTTTTCGTAATAAGTCTTGTTTTGTTCAACGGCAGTCTGTCCATAAACGTTGTGAGTGTAACTTCCGCTCTTGACCGCTGGCGCAAAGTAATAATTTACAAAGCCGTCAACATATGTCTCGAGCATTTTCAATTCGCCATTTGCTTTTTGTCCGCCGAGCGAGAACGCCGTGTAAGAATAAACGTTGTTGAACGTCGCGCCAACGCCAGCCGTCCCGACAGGCGACGACATCATCATATTTGCAAAGCCATTTACAGCAGTGTTTGTGATTGAGCGCACAAGCGCGCTTCCGCTCACTGTCGATTTGTTGTTGGTCAAAACTGACACTTTCTCAAAGCGTCCGCCGATTGATTGGAATGCCATTCCGCCGAACTCAACCGCCGTAATATTGCAACCGAACACAACCGAGACATTGACGAGCGTTCCGCTGTTTTGTCCGACAAAACCACCTATTTGAGCGCTGTCAGAGTTGAGCGAAAGAATCTCAAGCGAGCAGTTTTCCACGCTTCCGCCATTCTTGCCTGCGACAAGTCCGACAAAGTCGCCCGAGAGTTGGACAGTCGAATTATACTTGAAGTTGATATCCGCCAAAAGCCCTTGCGCGCCAATCTCGCCGACCAAGCCGCCGCAATAACTGCCAACCTTGTTGCCACCGCCAGAGAGTTGAATTACAAAGCCATTGCCATACAACTTGCCGTTGAAAGCGCTCGCAAGCGCGTTTGTGTTGTCAAAGCCATAGATATTGTTGACAAGGTGCGCCTCGCCACTGCCGACTTTTAAGAAGTCGAACAGCTCTTTTGCCGAGCCAATCGCCACGCCGTTTGTGTGATAACCGACGCTTTGTCC
>JAVXBP010000042.1:0-12808 GCA_036659935.1 Clostridia bacterium | reverse complement strand
TCGGCAAGTGGCAAGTCATAAGAACTTGCGACCGCAAACTCGGCTTGCGCGCATTGATTGCGACCGCCCTGCGCAAAACTTTTCGAGGCGAGCTTTACGGCTTCTTTGGATATGTCAATGGCTACAAATTTGTCATTCGCCCTTGCGCGAGCGCCAGCGATGTGTGACAAATAATAGCCCGACCCACAACCGCTGTCCAAAAGCGTAATATCTTGTGGCGCAAACTCATTGACAATCTCAGCGACTTTGTTCGCGAGTGGCAAATAGAAATCTTTGTCAAGAAAGTTTTTGCGAGCGACAACCATCGTTTTGTTATCTCCTGGCGCAAGACTGTTTTTCTTGTTTGGCAACAAAAGATTGACATAGCCCTCTCGAGCTATGTCATAACAATGATTGTCCGCGCAAATAAGCGCTCCGTCAATTTTCGCAAGCGCTTTGTGGCATTTTGGACATACAAATTCGCTTGCATTGTATTGTTTTTCTAACATTTTGTAGAAATTCCTTTTCCAACTAAATTTGTTTCAACTTGAGATATTTGCTATACGCTTTTGTCCACTCGTCACAATCTGTCGGAAGCATGCATACCGCCTTGTCCCCGTTGGCGAGTTTCGCCTTTATCGCGCGCATATCGTTTGTCTTGTCCGCGCAAGCGAGCTGACAAAGCGCGTTTCCGAGCGCCGTCGCCTCAATGTCACCACAAAAAACCTTGATTCCAAGCGAGTTTGCGACGCATTGATTGAGAAATTTGTTTTTAACTCCGCCACCAATAATTGTAAGGGACGGATATGTTTTTTTTGTAATTTTTTGCAAGCCCTCGAAAGCAAAACGATATTCCAACGCCAAACTCTCATAAGCGCACCGCGCAATCTCGCCGATAGAATTGAGCGTAACACCTTGCGTGCGCTCCACCCAACGGCAAATTTTCTGTGGCATATTGTCTGGGGAGTTGAAAATCATATCTCCGACGTCGATAAACGCTTTGAGCGGTTGAGCCTTGAGACACTCGTCGACAATCTGCGGAAACGAAAGGTCATTGTTGGTTTTCCGCCATTCTCTGCGACATTCTTGAACTATCCACAAGCCCATAATATTTTTGAGCAATTGCGTACGCTCGCCATAGGCAAGCTCGTTGGAATAATTCTCTTGCATAGTAGTAGCGTTGATGAGCGGTTTTTCTCTTTCCACCCCAAACAGCGACCACGTGCCACTCGAAAGGAACAAGGTGTCGCCGTCAGAATAAGGCAACGACAGCACGGCGCACGACGTATCGTGACCGCAACCAAGCACAACAGGAATGTCATAATTGATATTCATTTTGTCAAGGAATTCTCTGCGCACGTTGCCAAGAATCGAGCCAGTTGGCTTGACCGCAGGGCAAATGGAATATGGAATCTCGCATTTCTTAAAAAATTGTTTGCAAAAGCCCTTTCCTTTGCGATAAATTGCGCTGGTCGACGCGATTGTCGGCTCGGTAGCCATTTCTCCTGTCAACATATAGCCAAACAAGTCGGGCATAAACAAAAAGGTTTGCACGTCATCGAAAATGTTTTTTTTCTCACAACTCAATTGATAAGCGGTGTTGAATTCGTTGAAAGATATCCCCGCCGTTGAATAGAGTTCTTTGCGCGTCATCGTGTCAAAGCGGTCAATAATACCGCTCGTGCGTCTGTCGCGATAATGGAAAGGCTCGGTCACAAGCTTGCCGTTTGTGTCAATCAAGCCATAGTCCACCCCCCAAGTGTCAATCGCGAGCGAGTCAACTCGCCCGAACTGCGCGTGGGCGTTTTCTATGGACGCAAGAATTTTTCCAAAAAGATAGCCGCTGTCCCACTTGAAGTCGCCGTCTTTCCAAATTGGAAGATTTTCGAATCGAAGAACTTCTGTTGTATCGAACTTTGCGCCGTCCCAAGAATAAACAATGCCTCTGCCTGAGCTTGCGCCCACATCAATTGCGAGAAAATTTTTCATATTACCACCCATTGAATTGATCGTCAATTTCTTGGACTTGTTCGGCGTTGATTGGAGTGATATTCGCTACGCTTTTCGCCATAATAATCGAGCGAGCGGAATAATCAAGCACTTCCATTCTGTCGAACGCTTTTGTAATGTTTGCGCCGATTGTGATTGCGCATTCGTTGTCAACAATCATCGCTGGCGTCGAGACAGTCAGCTTGTTTGCAATTCTGTCAACTCCTTCGATTGTCGAGCCATAAGGCGCGGTCACGACGTTTTTGAGCATAATGTAACTCTCCGGAATGAGCTTTGACTCAAGTGGAACGCGAGAAACAGCAAAGCCCATTGTCGCCGACGGCATAGAGATAAATATCGCGTTGACCTCTTTGTTCGTCGCAAAAATTTGTTCTATCAATGGCGAATAAATGCTTTCGCATTTTCTTACGCAAGCGTTGTCCTCGATGATACAAATGTCTTCTTGTTGACAAAGTTTGCGGTCGACGTTGTCAGGGTTGAAATAAATTTTTTCGCCAACTCTGAGCGCAATCGTGCCCCACTCCGCGCCGACAAGTTTGTTGTCATAGCTTCTGTGCAGAAAGGTCGCTATTTGTTTGCAAGCGTACAAGTCAGCGTCCGTCACAATTCTATCAGGCGCGACAACGCACTTCTTTTTCTTGCTTGCGACTTCTTCTCGTGGAACAATCGCTCCGCCAAGAATTTGCGCGTTGATAAGCGTCTGACAAAGAAAGTCAAGCGTCTCATATTTTTGATAAGCTATCGCCAAAGTGTCCGCGCCGACTGTCGCGCCGTGATTGTCCATCATAACGGCGTTGTAGCCTTGCTCGAAACCGCGTTTGACAATCTCGCCAAGTTTTAGACTGCCCGGCAAATCATAGGTCGAGCCTGTAACTTTGTTGATGCTGTCTTTGTAACACCTCGCGACATTTGGGTTTGGCACGGCGCGAGCTGTCGCATAAGCGACGATTGCAGGCGCGTGAGCGTGCACAACTCCGTGAATATCGTGTCGCATATTATAGATATTCGAGTGGAAAGGCAATTCCATTGACGGCTTATATTTGCCTTCTCTCTCTCCGCTCGGCAAAACTTTGACGATATCTTCTGACGAAAGCGTACCTTTGTCAATTCCACTTGGCGTGATAAAGATGTTGCCATTCTCGTCAATAGCGGAAATGTTGCCCCCACTGGTCGTTGTAAGACCAGTGCGATAAACTCTAGTTATAGTATCCAAAACCTCTTGTCGTGTGTCCATTGTTACTCCTTATTTATAGAGAGCGCCATAGTTGTGGCAAGCTCTATAATCTACGCTTTCTTTGTCATTTGTGCCGAAACATGCCCAAGCGTGTGGGCGGAAAATTTGTTCGTCATCAACGTTGTGCATAGAAACTGGAATTCTCAACATACTTGCAAGCGTAATAATATCGCTGCCGATATGTCCAAATGTAAACGCGCCGTGGTTTGCGCCCCAATTTGCCATAACTGAATAAACGTCTTTGAAAGCGCCCTTGCCTGTCAATTTTGGAGCAAACCAAGTTGACGGCCATGTTGGGTCGGTGCGGTCAAGCAAAGTCTTGTGCACTTTTTCTGGCAAAACAACCGTATAGCCTTCTGCAATTTGCAAGACTGGTCCAAGCCCGTCAACAATGTTGAGTCTGAGCATAGTAACAGGAATCTCCGCCTCAGTCTTGAATGTCGAGCTGAAACCGCCTCCGCGGAAATATTGCAAGTTGGCTTGCGACCAAGTCGTCTTTGCAAGACAAGCCTTGATATCTTCGTCGGTGACATTCCACCATTGTTTCATTGTGTTTTGTCCGTTTTCTTTCGCCATAGCCGTGCCGTCAAGCGCAGCCGCGCCACTGTTGATAAGGTGCATAAAGCCGTTTTGCGCAAGACCAGTTGGCTTCCAACCTGTCACTCTTGCGACAGCTTCTGGCGACCAATATGTTCTCACGTCAGCAAAAACGCTCGCGCGTTGATTGAGCAATTTTGTAAACAACATTGACACGCCGTTGAGAGAATCGTTTTCTGTCGCAAGTGTCAAAGGTTCTTTTTTGCCATTCCAGTCGAATGACGTGTTGAGAATTGACTCGGAGAAGTCAGCGTTTGGCAACCAGTCCGTCCACATTCTTTGCCCTTGGAAACCGCCCAAAATAGCGTTTCTGCCAAGACTTTCTTCGTGCCAGCCCATCTCTTTGAGCTTTGGATTGCCAACAAAAATATCTTTGATAATCAAAGTCATTTTCGCGATAAATTCCCATTGAGCAGCCTTGTCCTCATCGGTGCGCTTTTTGATATTGTTGTCAGAACCTTCTGGGCAATTTGCTTTGATCCAAGCAAGTTCTTTCTCATATTCCGCGTGGTCAAAAATGCCAAGCGTAATTCTTCTGTGAATCTCGGACATATCCACCCATTCTGCGCGAATGCCAAGATATTTTTGCATAAAGTTTGCGTCAACATATGAACCGCCAATGCCCATAGCGACAGCGCCAAGACCAACATAAGCCTTGTTTTTCATCTCGCCAACAGCCACCGCGCAACGAGCGAAACGCAATATTTTTTCCGCAACGTCAGCAGGAATCTCTTTGTCATTCATATCTTGAACGTCGTGTCCATATATGCTAAAAGCTGGCAAACCGCGTTGAGCGTGCACTGCCATTGCAGCAGCCAAATAAACCGCGCCCGGGCGCTCAGTGCCGTTGAAGCCCCAAACAGCTTTGACTGTGTGTGGGTCAAGGTCAATCGTCTCTGAGCCATAGCACCAACAAGGCGTTACGCTCAATGTGCCAGTGACGTTTTCTTTCGAAAACTTTTCTTGACAATCTGCCGCTTCTTTTCCGCCGCCAATCGTGCTGTCAGCAATGATAACTCTGACAACGCTTCCGTCGGTATAACGCAAATTGTCCTCAATCAATTTCTTTGCGGCTTTCGCCATGTTCATTGTTTGTTCTTCCAAACCTTCCCTAATTCCGCCCCATCTTCCGTCGATAATAGGACGAATACCAATTGTTGCTCTCATTGCAAATCTCCTTTTTTGTTTTGTATTTTGTTTTTGTTTTGCTACTTTTTTGTTTCTTTTTTATAATAATGTTTTTGTGTTTATTTTTTTGTTTTCTTTTTTTGATTGTAATAATGTTTTTTCTACTTTCTTTGTGTGTTTGGGATAATTTGTTTTTGTTTTTTGTGAGCCTTTTGTTTGATTGTCTCTTATTGCTTTCTTTGACAACAAAAAATAGCCAAGCTTTCCGCTCAACTATTATTTTACTATACTTTTCTCCAAATGTCCATAGGGGCAGAGAATATTTTTTATTTTGTTGCGTTTTATTTCGTTTTTGCAAGTTTTTTCTCATCACTACGCCACAAAACTTGCTTTTTTCGATTAATTTTTCGCGATAATGTCCAACAACACTTTGTTGGCTATCAACAAACCGCCAACCGCGGGCGGACAAACAAAGCTTGCAGGAATTTCTTTGTTTTTTGCGCTGTCAATTACCTTTTCTTCTTTGCTTGGCGCTTCCGTCGAAAACAAAACGTCAACGTCAAAAATATTTCTTTCTTTCAACTCTTTGCGCATAACTCGCGCAAGCGGACAAACTGACGTCTCGGATATTTTTGCAATTCTCAACTTGCTTGCGTCGCGCTTGTTGCCTGTGCCCATAGAACTTATGATTGCGACATTGCTTGCGCGCGCCTTTTCTATGAGACAAATTTTTGCGGTAACGGTATCAATCGCGTCAACGATATAATCGAATTGCGACAGGTCAATTTGGTCGCAATTGTCAGGCAAATAGAACATTTTGTATGTTTGAACTATTATATTTGGGTTGATATCAATCAGCCTCGCCTTTGCGACTGCGACTTTGTCTTGTCCAAGAGTAGAATGCAGCGCAAGAATTTGACGATTGAGATTGGTGATATCAATTGTGTCATTGTCAATCAACGCAATCTCCCCCACTCCACTGCGAGCGAGCGCCTCTGCGACATAGCCACCAACTCCGCCCACGCCAAAAATTGCGACCTTGGAAGCCGCAATTTTCTGCATGGCGATTGAGCCAAACAACATTTTTGTTCTGTCACAAAATTCCATATCTTCTCCGATTGTCGCTCACACTTTTGCGAGCGTGGATAGAAAGTTTCGTTTGTTATTTTTATTTGTTATTTTTTGCTTGTTTCATATGTTAGCTTTGTCAACAAAAAGCAGCTTTTGCATACTTTTACAAGAGACAAGCCAACTTTTCTGGTGGTTTAGCGAGTGCCAAAAAGTCTGTCGCCAGCGTCGCCCAAGCCGGGCAAAATATAGCAATCGTCGTTGAGTTCTCTGTCGAGCGTCGAGATATAGATATGCGCGTCTGGGTGGTCAGTGGCTATTTTTTCCACGCCCACTGGCGCTGCAATAATGCTCATCAGCGTTATATCTTTGACTCCGTTGTCTTTGAGATATTGAATCGCCGCGCTTGCCGAACCGCCCGTCGCGAGCATTGGGTCAAGCAAGAAAACTTTCATATGCGCGATATTTTCTGGCAACTTGCAATAATATACTTGTGGCAACATTGTTTTTTCGTCGCGATACATTCCTATATGTCCGACTTTTGCAGTTGGGAGCAATTGATGGATTCCATTGACCATTCCGAGCCCAGCGCGCAATATTGGCACGATTGAGATGCTTTTTTCTTGAATAATAGTTTGTTCACAAACTTCGAGTGGGGTCTCCACTTCAATGACTTTTGACGGCAAATCTTTGAGCGCCTCATATGCCATAAGGGCTGTTATTTCTTCTACAAGTTCGCGGAATTCTTTCATTCCAGTTTTTTTGTCTCTGAGAATAGCTATTTTGTGTTTGATAAGTGGGTGGTCGAAAATCATTACATTTTTGAATTTTTCCATTTGTAACCTCTCTTTTTTTTCTTAATTTGTATTATATTGCTAATGACAATTCTTTTTGAACTTTGGAATTATATTGTCAATGACATTGTTTTTATTTGTTTATTATTTTTGCTTTACAACTTTTTATATACTGCCAAAAACAATCATTTCTTTTGCTTTTGGAGTATTTTATTACTGCCAAAGACAATTATTTCTTTGCTTTTGGAGCTTTTTCTTTGGCAATTGTCTCTTTCTTTTCTGCCGTTTTTTCTTCTGCGACAACTTCTTCTGCGATTGCCGTCTCTGCAACAACTGCGTTTTCCGCGACCTTTTCAACCGCTTCTTTTTCTTCTTTTTTCTCGTCAGCGCCTGTCAATTCTCCGCCATAAGTGCCCGACAAGCAAGAGACTTGTTTCGACTTGGAGGCAAGCATAAAGATTGCGTTTACGATAATGCCGACAAAAGTCGCCACCGCAAGCGCTGAGAATGACACAAATTTGCCGAGTGACAAGGCATAACCAGCTGCGTTCATACCAATGCCGATGACAAGGATAAGCGAGCAAATTATCATATTCTTTGAGTCAGAGAAGTCAACGCGCGCCTCAACGATTGTTTTGAGTCCGTTTGCGGCAATCATTCCATAGAGAACGAGCGACGCTCCGCCGATAACAGGCGCAGGAATTGTGCCGAGCAGCGTGCCAACCTTGGTAAATACGCCAAGCACAACCGCAAATACTGCCGCAAGCGCAAGCACTTTTGGGTTGTAATTGTGTGTAATCGAAAGCACGGCGGTGTTTTCGCCATAAGTCGTGTTGCAAGGTCCGCCGACAAGTCCTGCCGCCATGGTAGCAAGTCCGTCGCCGAGCAAAGTTCTGTGCACGCCGGGGTCTTTGATAAAGTCTTTTCCGCAAACAATCGAGCTTGCGTTGATATCGCCCAAGTGCTCCATAAATGTTACGATTGCGATTGGCGCAAACATTGCGATAACGCCAAGCAACTCTTTGTTCCACACTTGCGGAGTGAAAAGCGTGCCATACCAACCAAAAGTTTTCATAAACACGTCAGGTTGGAAAAGTATCCATTCGTTGTTGCCAACCGCGCTGAAGTCAGGCAAGCCAAAACAGCACGCAACAATATAGCCGACGACAACGCCTGCAAGAATTGGGACTATTTTGAAAAAGCCTTTTGCGAAAACCGACACCGCGATGATTGTCCCAGCCGTCGCTATGCCCGCGATTGCGAAGCCTGTAATTTGCAAACTTGTAGCCGACGCCCCGATAATATATCTTGCGTCAAAGTTCTTGATAGCGGTTGGCGCGAGGCACATTCCGATAACGATAATAACTGGACCGACAACGACTGGCGGAAAAAGCTTGCGAATAAAGTCAGTGCCGACAAAGCGAATTATAATCGCGATAATGACATAAACCATGCCCGTGCACAACACGGCAATGCTGAGTTGCCCCATGGCAAGATTCCACGTTGGCGAGCCGATTGCGCCCTTGTCGCCCATTTGAGCTTGCAACGCCGTCAAAAAAGCGAAGCTTGAGCCCAAAAAAACAGGCACCTTTTTCTTCGTAATAAAATAGAAGATAAGAGTGCCTATTCCTGCCGACATCAATGCGACAGAAATGCTCATATTTGTGAGCATTGGTACAAGAATTGTTGCGCCCAACATTGCAAAAACGTGCTGGAAACTGAGCAACGCATCTTTTGGGGTAAGACTGCATTTGAATTTTTTCATAAAGTACATCCCTCGAATTTTTACTTATATTTTACATTAGTTTACTACACTTTTTGACAAATGACAAGTTATAGCGCCAACTTTTTCTTATTTTCCAAATTTTTTATTTTCTGTCGCATTTTTGCAAACTTTTTCGCAAACTTTTTCGCAAACTTTCTTTGTAACTTTTTTTATTGAACTTCTTCGCAAAAAAATAATCGCTTTTAACGATTATTTTGTCTCGACCGATTTTTTGATTTTTTCGAATGTTTGAGCGGATATTATATGCTCAATTCTGCACGCGTCCTTGTCGGCGATTTCTCTTTCTACGCCAAGATTTTCCAGAAAGCGCCTTATTGTAAGATGCTTGGACATTGTGTCTTTCGCCAACTGCAAGCCTGCCTCGGTGAACTCAATATTGCCTTTTTGGTCGATAGTTATCAACTCGTTGGCTTTGAGAATTGACATAGCGCGACTGACGCTTGGACGAGAAAAACCAAGTTCTTCCGCCACGTCAATAGAACGCGCTCTGCTGTTTTTTTCTCTCAACAAATATATTGTTTCGAGATAATTTTCACCCGATTCGTATATTTTCATAATTTCTCCGTTGACAGTTCCAACATTTTTGTCGATATTCTTACGCTTTTATTTTGCTTGTGTTGTTATATTTATGATAAATGTTTTATATCTATATTATATTAATGTTTTTGTTGTGCTTTCTTTCTTATTGTTTTGTATTTTGTGATAAATGTTTTATAATATGCTTGTGTTTTTTTGCGTTTTTTGTATTAATTTTGCAACATTTTTGTCGATATTTTATTCGTTTTCTTGCGCTTGTAGCGTGACTTTTTCGATTGCGATTTTTTCTTCCGCGACTTCTTCCGTGACTTTTTTCGCTGTTGTTTCCGTCGCGACTTCTTCCGCGACAATTTCGATTGAGCTTGCGTCCGTCGCGATTGTCTCGCCGTCGCCACTTTCTTTTATCCCAAAAAACTCTTTGTAAGTCATCGTGTTGGAGTGATTAATTTTTTTCCACTTGCTGTGGAAGTTGAATGTCCCTGCCGCGATAGAAACCATATATACAATCATATAGATTGGAAAAAGCAGCATTGCAGGAGCAAGTTTTTTTGGCGTGGTGTGCATCAATTTTTTCTTTTCCATCAACACGACCGCGATTGACTGCAAGACAAATGGCAGAATAAACGCTATACAAATGCCCATCGCCGCGTTTTTGGCGAGCCCGATGAGCAGCTGCGGTTGCACGGAAAACATTATGATATCGTTGATAAACCAAAAACCATAGAACAACGGAAACCATATCGTGCATATCAGCGCGAGCGGAATAAACATATACTCGACAAACAAGTCAAGAAAAGTCAGCTTTCCTGTCGTGAAAAAGTGTCCGAGCAGTGACCCGCCCTTTGTCGCGAACAGCTTTGACCCACCCCTGCCAAAACGCAAATTGCGTTTGAATGTTTCTCTCAACGACGATGGTTGCTCGGCATAATATTGCGCTTCTTCGACATAATGCGCCCTTTCGCCGTCCAAAACGCGGTTGATAATAAATTCCGCATCTTCGCACAATCCGTGCGCGTCATAACCTTTTTCTCTCAAAATTCGCGAGCTTATCAACATTCCTGACGTGGCGAGATTTTGGTTGAACCCCAACAATTCTCTCGCGTGGGCAGAAAAACGACAGCTGCGCATATAATAAATGCCCGAGATATCGGCTGGAATATTCATAGAAAAGTTTTTCGAATTTGCATATCCACCTGCAAGTTCCACGCCGTCATCGAACGCGTCATTCATATGTTTGAGATAGTCGAAAGCCGCCAAGTTGTCAGCGTCAAACATAATAAAAGCTTCTGTATCAGGATAATTTTCCAATATTTTCGACGTGCCAAAAGAGTTTGCCCACCCTCTGCCAATGTGTTCTTTGTCGAATCGTTCATATACAATCGCGCCATTCTTTCGCGCTATTTCTGCGGTGTTGTCAATGCAATTGTCAGCGATGACGAACACTCGGAATTTGTCTTGCGGATAGTTTTGTCTCAGCATGCACTGCACGGTGTCACCGACAACCTTTGCCTCGTCTTTTGCGCAAAGCATAATCGCGAAAATGTGATCCTTTTTTGCTGGAGGGCGTTGTGGCAATTTTTTGAGAGAAATGAATATATACAAAACTTGGGGCAAGAATCCTATTACCAGAATGCCCATGAATACCCAGTTGACGATATCTATTATTTGTTTAAAAATATCCATTACTACCCCTTTGTTTGGTCGCCAGTTATATCTTTGCGCCACGCCTTGTCATCGTCGAGTAAACCTCTCCACTTGTTCGCCCGAAAGGCGCATTTTGTCGCGAAAAAATATTTCTTATGGCTACATTATACTTTTTGGAAAGAATTTTGTCAATCTTAATTTGGTTATCATTGTTATTTTGACCACTTTGTTGACAAAGTTTTCACTCAAAACGGAATTATTCTTAAATTTTTTTAAACATTGACATTTTGTAAAATTTCTTTTGACCAAATATTCAACACAGCAATTGACTAATTTGTAAAATTATGGTAAAGTTTATATAAATATTAATTGCATATACATAACAAAGGGAACAACGTGATAAATAATGATATGAAGCGCAACAAAATATATGGATATTTGAGCTATTTGGACTCTTTTTTCCATTCTACACTTTTTCTAATCGTCTGTTTGTTGATTGGCGCGTGGGGCTTTATTTGGCATCACGAACTTGTCGCAATGTCATTTATGATTGTTTTTTGTTCACTTATTTTGTTGACTTCCGAGGATATTTCGCCGACGACACTGCCGTTTGCGCTGATGACAATGATTCCGATTGCTATCACAAGCAACGTCACTCAAGACTTTGTAAAACTTGCTTGGTTGGCGGTTCTGTTTGTCCCTTGTTTCATTCTGCACTTTGTGCTTTTCCCACCGAAAAAAACCATGAAAAAAGGCTATTTTTTCTGGTCAATGGTTGTTTATTCAATCGCGCTTATGATTGGCGGAATTGGTTCAATCGCGCTCAAAGATTATTTCAAAATAAACGCTCTCTATTATGTCCTTATGCTTGGCGTAGGAATGTTGCTCGCTTATTTGTGGTACAACAATTCCATTCCGACAACGCACAAGTCGATTGATTATTTTGCGCGAGTAATGAGTTTTATTTGCCTTATGTCGGTCATTATGTGGACGAGCGAATATATCAAGGCGCTGCCTTCGATGAAAGACGGCTTCTATATTCTCTATCGCGGTTGGAAAAACAACATCGCAAGTATGTCACTTTTGACATTTGCTTTTCCGTTTTATTTGGCGACAAAAAGAAAGTTCGGTTTGCCTTATTTCTTGTTGGGCGTGCTTGGCTTTGCAGCAATCGTGATTTCTTCTTCTCGTGGCGCAATGATTGCCGGGATAATTTGCTTTCCGCTGATTGTGATTGCGACGATTTATTTCTTGCCAACAAAAAAACGCATAGCTTATTGCGCGGTTATCGCGCTGGTCATTGTCACCGCTGGCGCGTTTATAATCAAAGAACTTGACTACTTTATCGAAAAGATTGAAGAATGGCTTGCTATGGGTGGTCGAGGGCGCGAGGACCTTTACGCTGAGGCGTGGAAAAACTTTCTTGCCAACCCTATCTTTGGCGCTGGCATTGGATATGACAACCCTGTCTTGCACGGCATATGGGGGCATGCGATGGATATGTTCTGGTATCACAGCACTTTCTTCCAAATTGTTGGCTCAATGGGGCTCGTCGGAGTGGTCGCATACCTTTTCCAAATGGGCGCGCGATTGAGAATTATGCTCCGCAAAAACGCGTTTTCTATCTTGGCTTTTGGCTCATTCCTTGCGTTCGAAGGCTACGCTATGATAAATGTTGGCGACTTCGAGCCACTACCTTTTATGTTGTTGATGACGTTGATGATGACAATGTGCGAAAAACAAATGTTGCTCAACCAAAAAGAAAAAATTGACGCCTCTTATGACAAAATGGTCGCGCACGACTATCAAAGAGTAATGGACGAGATGAGCGCAAAATTAAAATAAGCGCCTTGTAAATTGTATATGCAAAAAGTAGCGTGTAACCGCTACTTTTTTTGTTGCTTTTTTGTTTTCTATCAATTAGTCATTATATCAAATGTTGTATTAATCGCTCCATAGCATCTTTTTGTCAAGCTATCTTTTTGTCAAGCTGTCTTTTTGTCAAGCTGTCTTTTTGTCAAGCTGTCTTTT
>JAVXBP010000041.1:0-12840 GCA_036659935.1 Clostridia bacterium | reverse complement strand
GTTAAAAAAACTTTGACAGTTGCTCAACAAAAGGGCAGTTGGCAAACAAAAAAGAGTTGACGCTTGTCAAACAAAAACAAAGAAACAAAAAGTAATATTACCAAAAATTCCCAAAAGACCGCTTGCAAAACAGGCGGTCTCATTTATTATTCCAAGTCGCCACTCACAAAGGCAGGCGATTGCGCCACAAAGCGCCGAAAGCGCAAAGGCGAACACGAGCTTTTTTTTCGCGCCACAAATATACAACACGAGCAGTCCTGCCAACATTCCTATCAAAAATATCAAAATCAATTCAAAATCTTGCATAGTCAATTATATTCTTGCGGAGTGGCTCATATGCAGTGTCAAAATGGCGCAAATAAAATATATTGTAGCAAATGTTTGAATAAATGTCGCGCGTGTGATATAATAATAATATGGCGAAAACAATTGCAAAATGGCACAGATTGGACAATTCCGCAAAAATTTATCCAATGCTAGTGAACAAAAAAAATCAAAACTTGTTCAATATTACGATTGCCCTTACTCAAGAAGTGCAACCGCAAATATTGCAAACGGCGCTCGAGATGACGCTCGAAAGATTCCCTTCGTTCAAGGTCAAACTTATGAAGGGCGTTTTCTGGTATTATTTTGACAACAACGACGCAAAGCCTTTGGTTTATCCAACAAGCGACGTGACCTTTCGCAAGATTACGCACACCAATTGCAATGGTTATTGCTTCCGCATTTGCTATTATCACAACGTGATATCCGCCGACTTTTTCCACGCAATTTGTGACGGAAGCGGCGCGCACGAGTTTCTCAAAAGCTTGCTTTACACCTATTTTAATCTCGGTGGCAACGACATTCAATCGGACAAAATGGTCAAAACCGTCGGCTCGCCAATCGACCCAAGAGAGTTGGAAGACAGCTTTCTTGCATATTACAAAAAAGTCAAATTGCGCGACGTCAAACTCGGCTCGCTCAAAGGCAAGCCAGCCTATCGCGTCGACGGAATTCTTTTCGACAACGCAGGCAGGGGAATTATTCACATTTTGCTCGACACGGCGAAGTTGTTGGATATTTGCCACGAAAAAAAATGCACAATGACCGAGTTTCTTTCGGCGCTGTTCGTTATGTCAATCTATGACGCCCAAATAAAAGGCAGAAAACAACAAACCGACGACATTCAATTGTTTTTGCCAATCAATCTCAGACGAATTTTTCCGTCAATTACACTCAGAAATTTTTCGCTTTTCTCTCGCGTAGCCGCGAACACTTCAACACAAATGGATATCGACACTATCATCGCGCTTACGCACGACGCGCTCAAGCACGACCTCGACCCGCAAGTGCTGCTTGACAAAATCTCGACGACTGTCAAGGGCGAAAAGTTGATACCTATGCGTATTATGCCACTTGTGCTCAAAAAATTAATCTTTCGAATAAGCAATATTTTTATTGGCAAAAACAAGAAAACCGCGACTTTTTCCAACCTTGGAAGAATGGAAATGCCCGCAGATATGCGACAATTTGTGCAACATTATTCCTTTGGAATTGGCTCGAACGAAGAAACGCCCTTGGCGGTCACCGCGTCCACGACCTTTGACGAATTGTGCATAACTTTTGTCAGAAGCATTTGCGGTACGGAAATCGAAAGGTGCTTTGTTGGCTATCTCAATTCTTATGGTCTCAATGTGAGAGTTATCTCCAACTTTTGGGAGGTGGAAAATGCGTTGTAAATATTGTAATATCGAGATAGAAGGCAGGGCAAAAGTTTGTCCGCTTTGTCACGAAAAACTTGAGCGCTCCACCGTCGAAGAAAAGCCAATCGCTCCAGCAGTTGACGAAAACGGCAATATAGTTGACGAAAAAAGCAATTCAATCGTTAATGCAAGCGATAAGTTTGTCGCTGTCGAAGAAAAATCATTCTATCCGCCACGCGAAAATCAAGCGAAAGTCAAAAAGCCTTTGACTTTCAACACGATATTTTTCCTTGTATCCATTCCGCTTTTTCTCATTTGCTTGACAATAAATGTTCTCACCACTCCACACTTGCTTTGGTTCTATCTTGTCGGCGCTTGCGAAGTGTATATCTATCTTTTGGTCAGAAACACGATTCATTCCGCCAACAGCATAGCCGTCAAAATTCTTTGGCAGGGCATTATGCTTTTCTTTATGGTGTGGATCGCCGAGACAGTTTTTGTAAGGTTCGAGCTTCCCAACACGGAAAAGTGGGTTCTAGAATACGCTTTGCCTGCCGTTATCGGCATCTCCGTCATCGTCATGGCAATCTTTACCGCCGTCCTTGGCAAAAAGCAACCAGCTATGATTCTTGATTGCATTTTCTTGTCAATCGTCGGCTATATTCCAATCATATTCTACGCTTGCCACCTTGTTGAGCACAGCATTTTTGCTATCGTAATTATGCTTTTGAGCTCAATCACCATAGCGTGTTGCGTGATATATGGAAGGGCTGTATTGGTTGCGGACATTCGCAAACGTTTCCACGTCTAGAGCGTGAAAACGAGCGAATAACTGCGTTGAGAAGTCTTATTTGTCGTCGGCGTGTAGGGAGACTACACTAGCGCGCCTCCAAAAAGCCATCTCTCCTTGTTCTTCATCTCGCCAACACGCTCAAATTCTTATCAAATTAAAACTAGCGAATAATGTCGGCTTTTCTCATTCTTCATCTCGTTTTCGCGCCCAAATCATATCGAGCGAATAATATTATCAAAAATAAATGTCATATTAAAAAAATGGAGTTCCGCAACGGAGCTCCATTTTTGTGTTTAGTCAACAATTTTGTTTGTTTGTTTTCTCGATTAATATTCCAAATTTTTGTCGAGATAAGCGACCAAGTCGTCGATAGGCAAACGAATTTGCGCCATCGAGTCGCGCTCTCTGACTGTTACCATATTGTCTTGCAGAGTGTCGAAGTCGACCGTTACGCAGAATGGTGTGCCGATTTCGTCTTGTCTGCGATAGCGTTTGCCAATGCTTGCGGTGTCGTCATAAGTAGTAGAGAATTTCTTTGCGAGCATTTGGAAAATCTCGTCGGACTTTTCGCCAAGCGACTTCTTTTGCAACGGAAGCACTGCCACTTTGTAAGGGGCAAGCGCGTGGTGCAAGTGCATTACGACGCGAGTTTCTCCGTCGAGTTCTTCTTCCTCATAGGCGTTGCAAAGGAATGCAAGCACAGCGCGGTCAGCGCCAAGCGACGGCTCAACGACATAAGGGAGATATTTCTCGTTGGTGATAGGGTCGGTGTATTCAAGGTTTTTGCCAGAGGCTTTTGCGTGCACGCCAAGGTCATAGTCCGTGCGGTCAGCAAGCCCCCACAACTCTCCCCAGCCGAACGGGAAAAGATATTCGAAGTCAGTCGTAGCCTTTGAATAGAATGACAATTCTTTGGCGTCGTGGTCGCGCAACTTCAAGCAATCTTCTTTGATGCCAAGGTCAACGAGCCACTTTTTGCAAAAATCTTTCCAATAAGCGAACCACTCAAGGTCAGTGCCAGGTTTGCAGAAAAACTCCAATTCCATTTGTTCGAATTCTCTTGTGCGGAAAGTGAAGTTGCCAGGAGTAATCTCGTTGCGGAAAGACTTGCCTATTTGACCAATGCCAAAAGGCACTTTGAGACGAGAAGTGCGTTGAACGTTCTGGAAGTTTACAAAAATGCCTTGAGCTGTCTCAGGGCGAAGGTAGACTGCGTTTTTGCTGTCTTCTGTCACGCCTTGGAAAGTTCTGAACATAAGATTGAATTGTCTTACGCCAGTAAAATTGCTGTTGCCACAATCAGGGCAAGGAATTTTGTTGTCTTGGACATATTTTTCCAACTTTTCATTTGTCCAACCGTTTATGTCAACGTCGAGACCTTTGCGTTTGTTGAAGTTTTCGATGAGAGTATCCGCGCGGTGACGAGCGTTGCAACTCTTGCAGTCCATCAACGGGTCGCTGAAACCGCCCACGTGTCCGCTTGCGACCCAAACATTTGGGTTCATCAAAATCGCGCAATCAAGCCCTGTGTTGAGAGGGTTTTCTTGAATGAACTTTTTCCACCAAGCTTTTTTGACGTTGTTTTTGAGTTCTACGCCGAGAGGACCATAATCCCAAGTGTTGGCAAGTCCGCCATAAAGCTCGCTGCCTGCAAAGATAAAGCCACGACTCTTGCAAAGAGCTACAAGCTTATCCATTGTTAATTTTGCCATTTTTTCTCCTTTTCCGACACGCCGGTTTGCGTATAAGATGTGCAATATTATGTTAACAAGTTAAGTATATAGAATGTCGCGCCATTTGTCAATTTTTTTGCGCATTAATAACGAATTGCGACAAGAATTAAACAAATATGCGCCAAAACTTTCAATTTTGCCGTCCAACAGTAACACTCATTTGCGCGCGAGAATATTCTATATTAGAACAAGTTGACAAACTTGCGAAAATAAGGAGGATAGCAAAATGAACAATTTTAACGAATGTGGCAACAATTGCGACGGCGGCTGCGCAAAAAGCTGTGGCTGTGGGTGCGGTTGCAATTCTATGTGGATAATTTTACTTTTGTTGTGCTGTGGCGGCGGTTGCGGCTGTGGTTGCAACAAAAAAGAAGAAAGCTGCGGCTGCGGTTGTGGCTGTGGAAACATTATCCCGATATTGGTAGCTCTCAGTTGCTGTGGCTGCTGCTAATACATAAAAACTGACACAAGAAAATTCCCCACAACAGAAATCACGACCACCAATTGAGATGATTGAGATTGATTGACAAAATGTGCGCGACGTTGTATAATTTTGCTATGAAATACAATTTTTTGAGTTGGTGGTTGTCGGTTTCTGTCAAACCGTTGCCATACAAAATATGGAAATTTGTCGCGACGCCAATATTGTTTGTCGCGTGGGTTCTATTTATTGCCGTTTATCGTGAGATGTATTGGCAGTTTTCGCTATATGCAATTCTCCCAGCGGTTGTGATTGACCTTGTTTGGGACGGTTGCAACTTCTTTTTCTATCGCAAAAAGCTTGCCAAAAAGCAAGCGGAAAGTTGCGAACAAGCAAATATCAAACAAGATTAATTCGCCATCAAAATTCCAAAACAAAGCGCGCACACGACTGTATACCAAGCGACCTCATATAGAGAACCGAGCAATACGGTTCTATATTTTTTTACAAAAATGCCATTCCACACCACGGCATAAAGAAGCAAAATTATTGATATCACAAAGCTCCACGCAAGCAAATGCGCGCGGAAAAACACCACGCACCAAATTGTTTGCAACAGCCCTTTCGGCGCGTTGAAAAGCAGGTCGGAGATTGCTTTTCCTTGATAAACAATCACCGCATATTGAATCGTCGATACAAAATAGATTATTGACCAACAAATTATTATTTGAGTGGGCGTTGGCGCAAAAATAGGCAAGACGAGCGAATTGTACCACTCTCCAATGACAACAATATATGAGTTGACCGTCGCAAAAACTAAAGTAATCGCCAAACCAATGCACACGCTCACAAGCGCCTTAAAAATCTTCATATTCTACAATATGTCGCTCGCGCGGGAATTATTCTCAACAAAAGCGAAGGAAAATGCAACAAATGTTCAAAAGTAGTTGTCTATATATAATTTTTTTGTTATAATATTTAAAATGCCAATACTCTATGCAGGTTGGACATTTGGGAATAAAAAATATATTATCGAGATGGGTATTCGCAAGAAACTCAAATGAGGTAGAAAATGAAACGGTCAAAAAGAATTGCAGTTTTGGCGCTTATGTTCGCGCTCATCATCATCTTCAACTTTGTGCCAATATCGTTTGGACCTGTTACAATCGGGCTTATGATATTGCCAGTGTTGATTGTCGCGCAAGTCGAAGACTTCAAAATGACGATTGCGTGTGGACTTTGTCTTGGACTTACAAACTTGCTGTCCTGGTATACTACAAAAGCGGGAGCGTTACTCGCGCCTGTTTTCCAGAATCCGCTTGTTTGCATTTTGCCAAGATTGTTCATCGGGGTGGTGGCTTATGCCGTATGTCACGGGTTTGGCAAATTGATACGCCCACAAACGGTTGAGCAAGACGGAAAGAACATTGTGGTCAATTCCAAACAAATGCTTGCGAGCAAAAACGCAGTTTCGGCTGTGTCCGCGCTCAGCGGAGTGCTAACAAACACCTTGTTGGTGGGCGTTATGGCGGTGGTTTGTTACCACGGAAAAGTTATAGGCGGAACAGCCATTTCAATTGAATTTATCCTTGGCTTGTTCAGTGTGAACTTTGTGATTGAGGCGATTGCGTTTTCTTTGTTAACGCCGCCGATCGTGTTCGCGCTCAACAAAATAAGAAGTAGATAATGGAGAAAAAATGTTATTAGTAATCGATGTTGGCAACACAAATATCAAACTTGGCGTCTTTGACGGCAAGAAGTTGAGAGAGTCTTGGAGAATTTCCGTCTCGGTCGTGCGCACCGCCGATGAGTTTGGAATAGTTTTCCGTGACTTAATAATTGCGCGCGGACTGAAGTTCGAAGATATCGACAGCGTTATTATGTCGTCAGTTCAACCGCCACTCAACTATACGATTGCGCACGCGTGCGAATATTATCTTGGACAAGTGCCGTTGATGGTTGGCCCGGGCATCAAAACTGGGCTGAATATCAAATATCTCAATCCGCAAGAAGTCGGCGCGGACAGAATTGTCAATTCTGTTGCGGCATACAAACTCTATGGCGGACCGTGCATTGTCGTTGACTTTGGCACGGCGACGACATTCAACGCGATATCAGAAAAGGGCGAATTTGTGGGCGGTTGCATTGCGCCGGGCATAAAAACAAGCCTTGATTCGCTTGTAAACAACACCGCGAGATTGCCGAGAGTTGAGCTCGCAAGACCGAACAGCGTCATTGGCAAGACGACGGCGAGCAATATGCAAGCTGGCATTGTCTATGGCTTTACGGGGCTTGTAAAATATATCGTAGAAAACTTTCGCAAGACGGAAGGCTTTGCAAATGCAAAAGTGCTTGCGACGGGCGGACTGAGCGAATTGATAATAAACGACGACCCAGACGAGCAAATCATTGATATCATCGACCGTTCGCTCACGCTGACGGGGCTGAAAATCATTTATGATATGAACGCAAACAGTCAAGAATAGAAACAAATTTTTAGGAGATAAATATGAAAAAAGTTGGAGTAGCAATAATAGGACTTGGCGTTGTAGGTGGTGGCACTTGCAACATTATCCGAGAACGCAGAGAAAATATCAAAGAAGAATATGGCGTTGATATCGAGATAGTCGCAGTCCTCAACCGCAATCCGCAGAAAGCGATTGACCTTGGCTTGGACGAGAGTTTGATCGCGGCAAATATTGACGAAATCGTCGACAATCAAAAGGTTGACATAGTTGTCGAGTGCATTGGCGGAATGGAGCCGGCAAAGAGCTATGTCGCAAAGGCTTTGCAGGCGGGCAAGAGTATTGTTACCGCAAACAAAGAAATGTTTGCAAAGTCGTGGCAAGAGTTGGAAAATATCGCCGCAAAGACAGGCGCAGGGCTATATTATGAGGCGACCACTGGTGGCGGAATGCCAATCATTCGCACGATGACTCAAGCTATGCAAGCCAACAACATTCTCGAAATAAAGGCGATTATCAACGGCACAACCAACTATATTTTGACAAGAATGACAGAAGAAAACGCTGATTATGGCGACGTTTTGCGTGACGCGCAAGACCTTGGCTATGCCGAGGCAAACCCAATCGCCGACGTTGAAGGCTATGACAGCAGTTACAAATTGAGCATTTTGGCGAGCCTTGCTTTCAACAAGCGCGTGCCGATTGACTTGATATATCGCGAAGGCATTACAAAAATTACAAAAGAAGACATTCGCATAGGAAAAGAACTCGGCTATGTTGTCAAATTGCTTGCGATTGCAAAGCAAAAACAAGGCAAAATAGAAGCGCGCGTTCACCCAGTATTCCTCAAAAAAGAGCACCCACTCGCAAGCGTAAGCGGTTCTTTCAACGCGGTATTCCTTGTTGGCGACGCTGTGGGCGACATTATGCTATATGGCAGGGGCGCGGGCTCGTTGCCGACAGGCAGCGCGATTGTCAGCGATATAGTTTTTTGCGCGAGACAAGACACTCACGCAAGATATAGCGAGATGAACAACGTTATGACGAAGAAAGAAGTTTTGACCGACTTTGAGAGCAAATATTACATTCGTCTCAACGCTCGCGACGTGCCGGGCGTGGTTGCGGATATCGCGACAGTGTTCAAAAAATACGAGGTTTCTATCGCTCAAATGCGTCAAGACCAGAGCAAAGAGATTATTCCAATCGTCTTTGTAACGCACATTACGACAGAAAACGCAGTCAAAAAAGCAGTTGAAGAAATATCCAAGCTGTCCAATATTATCAGCGTGGAAAATATTATCAGAGTGGAGAATTAATATGTTGACAGGGCAATCGACAGAGGTTTTACAGAAACTTTGCGACCTTTTGCAAGACGGCGCTTACAAAGTGCTTGAGTGGAAGGAAATTTTTGACGCGGAAGAATTTGACGATGCCACCGCGAAGAAAATTTGGCGAGAGTTGAAGTTCAATCAATGCGTTGACGTCAAGTTCTCTGACGAAGAAGAAGTTTGTTTTGCGGTGACGGACAAGTCGAGATTGATTGTCCAAGAGCTTGCGCAAATGGCGCTCGAAAAGCTGAGCAAGAACACCTTTGTCAAAACTGACAATCAAGGGCGCACTTGCGTGGTGATTCCAAACGAAGAATTGCAAGACAGTTCGCAAGCGGTCGCAAACGCGGTCGCGACAGTCAATTTGCCGACAAAAAAACAAGGCAAAAAGGGCGGAATAAAAGCCTTTTTCTGGGGAGTTTTGGGCGGTTTGTTTGGCGGTGGCATTGGTGGCGGAATAGTTTATGCGATATTAAATTTTTTGATAGGAGGTTGATATGCTCAACAAAAAAACAAAAGCGTTGATGAGAGCGATCTATGACAGAGCCATTGTCAAAGACGGCATTTGTATTGTACGGCCGATTGACCTACTGCGCGAGATAAGTTTTAAGATAGATTTTCGCAAGGACGAGCTCGACCCGTCAATCAAGTCGCTCATGCTCGAGGGCTATTTTGAAGTGGTAGAGACAGAGAAAAAAGGCGAAAAATGTTTCTGCATAACACTTTTGCAAGCCGGCTATGACTTTGCAAGACAAATTGCAAGCGAAAAGAGAGCGATAAAGTTTAAAATAATTTTGAGTATTTCCGGTGTTATATTTACTTTTATATTGTCAAAAATTGTAGCTGCTATCGCAGGGGCGTAAAATGTACGAATTAGTTTCCAAGTTCAAGCCGTGCGGCGACCAACCGCAGGCGATTGAAAAGCTTGTCGAGGGCGTGAATGACGGTTTGCGCACTCAAGTTTTGCTTGGAGTTACGGGCAGCGGAAAGACTTTTACGATGGCAAACGTCATCAAACAAACAGAAAAACCAGCGCTTGTTATCGCGCACAACAAGACGCTTGCCGCGCAATTGTGCAACGAATTCCGCGAGTTTTTTCCAAACAACCGCGTCGAATATTTTGTAAGTTATTATGATTATTATCAGCCCGAGGCGTATATTCCGCGCTCGGACACTTATATCGAAAAGGATCTCGCAATCAATGACGAGATTGACAAGTTGCGCCACTCGGCGACAAGCGCGCTGTGCGAGACCCGCAACGTTATTGTTGTGGCGAGTGTCTCGTGCATTTATGGTTTGGGCGCGCCGCTTGACTATTATCAAATGGCGATATCTTTGCGCAAAGGAATGACGCTTGACCGTGACATTTTGCTCGACAAACTCGTCGAGATTCAATACAAACGCAACGATATGGACTTTGTCCGCTCGACCTTTCGAGTAAGGGGGGACGTGGTGGAAATTTTCCCTGTGGACAGCGCCGATATCGCGATAAGAGTGGAATTTTGGGGGGACGAAGTCGAGAGAATTCTCCAGTTCAACCCTGTCACAATGGCGGCGAATTTTGAGTTGAAACACGTCAATATTTTCCCTGCGACGCACTATGTTGTCCAACGCGAAAAAATGGAAAGTTCCTTGCGCCAAATTGCTGTCGATATGCAAGGGCGAGTGGCGGAATTCAAAGAGCAAGGCAAACTGCTCGAGGCGCAACGCTTGCAAGAAAGAGTCAGTTATGACTTGGAAATGATAAGAGAGCTTGGCTATTGCAGTGGGATAGAAAACTATTCGCGCTATTTTGACGGTCGCCAAATTGGACAAGCGCCATATACTTTGATGGACTTTTTCCCTGACGATTATCTTGTTTTTGTTGACGAGAGCCACATGACTTTGCCACAAGTGCGCGCGATGTATCGCGGTGACCTTGCGAGAAAGACCAACCTTGTTGATTATGGTTTTCGATTGCCGTCGGCGTATGACAATCGACCGCTGAAATTCGAAGAATTTGACAAGAAAATTCACCAACTTATTTGCGTTTCCGCCACGCCGTCAGCCTATGAGCTGGGGGAAGCAGGACAAATTGTCGAGCAACTTATTCGCCCGACGGGGCTTGTTGACCCGCCTGTGAGCATACACCCGATAGAAGGGCAAATTGACGATTTGATTGACAACATTCGCAAAGAAACAGCGGAAAAGGGCAGAGTTCTTGTCACCACGTTGACAAAGAAAATGGCTGAGTCTCTCACTGAATATTTGAGAGAAAAAAATATCAAAGTGAAATATATGCACTCGGATATTGACACGCTCGAGAGAATTGCAATCTTGCAAGACTTGCGCAAGGGGGAGTTCGACGTGCTTGTTGGCATCAACTTGTTGCGAGAAGGCTTGGACTTGCCAGAAGTGACCCTGGTCGCAATTCTTGACGCGGACAAAGAAGGCTTTTTGCGCAGCGATACCGCCCTTGTCCAGACGATAGGCAGAGCGGCGCGCAACAGCAAGGCGAAAGTTATAATGTACGCCGACGTGGTGACGGACAGTATGCGTCGCGCGATAAGCGAGACCGACCGACGCAGAACGGCGCAAACGCAATACAACGTCGAACATAATATTACGCCACAAACGATAGTCAAGCCAATCAAAAACACGCTGGAAATTGTGTCGAGAATAAAAGACGAAGTAGTTGTCGATACAAAAGATATACAGAAGCAAATATCAACTTTGACCTCGTCGATGAAACTTGCCGCGTCAAATTATGAGTTCGAATTGGCGATAAAATATCGCGAAGAAATTGCAAAACTCAAGGCGAGAATGGACGACAAAAAAGACAAAAAATAGAAGGGAAAAAATGAAAGACGATATAATAGTTAAAGGAGCGAGAGTTCACAATCTCAAAAATATTGACGTAACAATTCCGCGCAACAAGTTTGTTGTTTTCACGGGGTTGAGTGGTTCGGGCAAGTCGTCGCTTGCGTTCGACACGATATTTGCGGAAGGGCAAAGGCGATATATGGAGAGTCTTTCCTCTTACGCGCGCCAATTCCTTGGGCAAATGGACAAACCTGACGTCGACTATATCGAAGGGCTTTCGCCTGCAATCTCTATCGACCAAAAAACCACCTCGCACAATCCGCGCTCAACTGTCGGCACGGTGACGGAAATCTATGACTATATGCGTTTGCTTTTTGCGCGCATAGGAATTCCGCACTGTCCAAATTGTGGCAAAGAAATTGTTCAACAATCAGTCGACCAAATTGTTGACCAAGTTTTGCAAGGCGATGACGGCGCAAAAGTCAGAGTGCTCGCGCCTGTCGTAAGGGGGCGCAAGGGCGAGTTTACAAAGCAGTTGGAAGGCTATCGCAAGAGTGGCTATATGCGCGTGATTGTTGACGGCATAGATTACAATCTTGACGAAGAAATTAAGTTGGAAAAGAACAACAAACACACCGTGAGCGTTGTTGTTGACAGACTTGCGCTCAAAGTTGGCATAAATCGTCGACTTTCGGACAGCATTGAGACCGCGTTGAAGCTCGCCGAAGGGCTTGTAGAGATTGAGACGGACGGCAAAAACAAGCTGTTTTCGACCAAATACGCTTGCCCTGATTGCGAGATAAGTTTCGAAGAACTTACGCCGAGAATGTTCAGTTTCAACTCGCCTTATGGCGCGTGTCCAAACTGCACTGGGCTTGGCTTTACAAGCGAGATTGACCTTGACAAGCTCATTGATTGGGACAAAAGTCTTGCGGGCGGAGCGCTCGACGTGAGCGGTTGGAATATGGACAGTTGTCGCATAAACGGCAGCTTGCTTACGGCGCTCGCGAAGAAATTTAAGTTCGATATCAACGTACCAGTCAAGAATTTGCCACAAAAAGTAATGGACAAACTGCTTTACGGCGACAGCGGAGAGATAACAATCGACTACAATTCGAACACGTTCAGCGGACAATTCAACCGCTCATTCGAGGGCATTGTAAGCAATCTCAATCGCCGTTATCGAGAGACCACGTCCGATTATGTCAAGCAAGAATTGGAAAAGTATATGCGACAAGCGCCTTGCAAAGTTTGCGACGGCAAAAGGCTCAAAAAAGAAGCGCTCGCGGTCACAGTCAACGGCTTGAATATCGCTCAAATGTGCGATATGCCGATTGATATGTTGCTCGACTTTTTCTTGAATATCAAAGTTACAGAAAAAGAAGCGATTATCGCCAAACAAATTCTCAAAGAAATTGTCGCGCGTTTGCAATTCCTTACAAACGTTGGCTTGAGTTATCTCACGCTTTCGCGCTCGTCATCGACCTTGTCAGGTGGCGAATCGCAAAGAATCAGGCTTGCCACGCAAATTGGAAGCGGACTTGTAGGCGTGCTTTACATTTTGGACGAGCCTAGCATTGGCTTGCATCAACGCGACAACAACCGCTTGCTTG
>JAVXBP010000040.1:0-12918 GCA_036659935.1 Clostridia bacterium | reverse complement strand
TTCCAAAGCGTCTTGCATAGCGAGCGAATTCATAACCGTCGCCAACATTCCCATATGGTCAGCCGTTGACCTATCCATAGTTGCAGCCTGACGCCCGCGCCAAAAGTTGCCACCACCGATGACCAAACCAACCTCAACGCCAAGCGCAACCACTTGTTTGATTTGGTTTACTACATAAGAAACATATTTTTCGTCAATGCCAAAACCTTTGTCGCCAGCAAGTGCTTCTCCGCTGATTTTTATTAATACTCTTTTATATGGTAACATATTTCTCCTTAAAAAAGGGAACAACGAATTGTTCCCTAATTGAATTAGTTGTTTGATTTTGCTTTTGCGATTTGTTCTTCAACTTCGTTTGCAAGATTTTCTTCTTTCTTTTCCAAACCTTCGCCCATAGTAAAGCGAGCGAATTTGAGAACGGAAAGATTGCCATTTTCTTTGAGCATATCTTTGACAGCTTTTTCGCCGTCTTTGACAAACACTTGCTCATTCAAGCAAACTTCTTTGTAATATTTGTTGATTCTTCCAAGAACCATTTTCTCGATGATAGCGAGTGGCTTTGGATTTTCTTCGTTGAGCGCTTGAGCTGTAAGAATTTCTTTTTCTTTCTCGATTTCTTGAGCTGGCACTTCTTTTGAACTGATATAAGAAGGGTTTGCAGCAGCGATTTGCAACGCGATATCGTGAGCAACTTCGTCGCTAGAATTTGCGCTCATCTCTACGATAACGCCAATTTTTCCACCCATATGGATATAAGATTCGAGTTTGTTGTCAGAAACGAACTTTTCGAATCTTCTTATCTCAATTTTTTCGCCAATTCTTGCGACAGTCTCATTGAGCAAGTCAGCATTGTTTGCCTTAACTTCCTCGACGGTTGTCACGTCAGAGTTTGCGATATATTTGGATATTTCTCTTACGAAACTTGTATATTGGTCACCACGAGCGACAAAGTCAGACTCGCAATTCACTTCCAACAAAACAGCGATATTGCCGCTCACATAAGCGTCAACAATGCCTTGAGAAGCAATTTTGCTTGCGCGTTTTGCGCCGGTAGCCATGCCCTTTTCTCTCAAAATTTCTACTGCTTTTTCCATATCGCCATCAGCTTCGGTCAAAGCTTTCTTGCAATCCATCATTCCAACGCCAGTTTTTGCGCGCAAATCCATTACGTCCTTGTTAGTAAAAGCCATAATTGTTCTCCTTTCTTATTATTCTGTTATTTCTTCTTTTTCTACGGCAACAATGTCAGCTTCCACGATTGCTTCAACTGCCTTTGCTTCGTCAACAACTTCTTCTTCCTCAACTGAGAAAGTGATGCCTTCGTTTGCTTCGATGACTGCGTTTGCCATAATGCTTGCAATCAATTTGATAGCGCGAATAGCGTCGTCGTTGCCAGGAATAACATAATCAACAAGGTCAGGGTTGCAGTTTGTATCAACAAGTCCTACAACTGGGATATTGAGTTTGCGAGCTTCTTGAACAGCGATGTCTTCGTTGTTGATGTCAACAACAAACAAAGCGCCAGGAATGTCTTTCATATTTTTGATTCCGCCAAGGTTTGCTTCCAACTTGTCTCTCAACTCAACGAGCTCAGAAACTTCCTTTTTTGGAAGGAGTTCGAATTGACCAATCATTTCCATTTGGTTGATATTGTTAAGTTTTGCAATACGGCTCTTGATTGTCTTGAAGTTTGTAAGAGTTCCGCCGAGCCATCTTTGGTTCATATAGAACATTCCGCAACGAGTAGCCTCTTCTTTGATAGCGTCTTGAGCTTGCTTTTTTGTTCCTACAAACAAAATTGTCTTGCCAGCTTTTGCGATTTCTCTTACAAAAGCGTAAGCTTTCTCAACGTGCTCAACTGAGATTTGCAAGTCAATGATATGAATATCATTTCTTGCTGCGTAAATGTACTTCGCCATTTTTGGGTTCCATTTTTTTGTTTGATGTCCAAAGTGAACACCAGCCTCCAAGAGGCTTTTCATAGTAACAACTGCCATTTGTAATAATCTCCTTTTTGTTTAAACTTCCCAAAGTCTTGCGTTTTTCTCCACTTTCGGCAAAAAGCAACGGATAGAACTGGACGATTGGTGCTTATTAACTGCTAGCATTATAGCATATAGAACCACACAAAGCAAACTTTTTTGCACACTTTTCCAAAAAAAATTATCGTTGTAATTTTGCCCCGATTTTCCACAAAAAAAATGAGAACTCTTGCAAGTTCTCATTCTCAGGCTATCAAAGATTATTCTTTTTCGTGGCAACCACAATCGCAATGTTTGTCGCCGCAATCGCAATGCTCATCACATTCGCAATCGTCGTCGCAATCGCATTCGCCATCGCATTCGCATTCCGCTTCTTTCTCATACTCAGCATAAACAGCGTCGATGAGAGCTTCGTCTTCGATTGGTTCAAAGATATCGTTGCCCTTGTCGTCTGCGCCAAGCTTGAAAATAATCATTTCGTCCTCAGCCAAATCGCCGAGTTCGACTGGTTGCAAAAATACATACCATTCGTCTTTATAATCAATTGTAGCAATGTGGTGGAATTCTATTTCCTCACCCTCTGCGCTTTCGAGAACTATAACACTGTCCTCGTCGTCCATTTCTTCGTCCAAAATTTCTTCTGCCATATTGCACCTCCGTGATAATATAGATATAGTATACTACAAAACAAAAAAAGTCAATAGTAAATTGAAAATTTATTTATTAATGCATGTCGAGATAAGTTTGCAAAATTATTGTCGCGGCAATTTTGTCAATGACAAGCTTGCGTTTGTCACGGCGCACGCCGGCTTCTATCAGCATTCTCTCGCCAGAGACAGTTGTAAGGCGCTCGTCTTGATAAGCAATTTTCGCGCTAACTTTTTGCGCGAGCAAGTCGCCAAATTCTTTTGATTTGTCAACGCGCGTACCGCTTGTGCCGTCCATATTTATCGGCAAGCCAATCACAACGACGTCAACTTTGTTGTCGGTGACAAGCTTTGCGATATAGTCGATATCTTTGTCAGTCCCGCATCTTTTGTATGTTTCCATTCCGTTCGCGATAATTCCTAGGATATCGCTTGTCGCAATTCCTATTCTTGCGTCGCCCAAGTCAAGTGATAAATGTTTCATTTTTCTTCCTTTGCGCTATATTTTTGATAAATTGTTGTACTTTATTGGATAATTACTTTATTAAATAACTATTTTTTGGATACAATTATTCAATTTTTTTGCAAATAATTGTACTACTCTTTTATGATAACACAGTTTGTCACAAATTCTACAACATTTTTACAATAATCAAACTTTTTCTTGCGTCGCGATTATTGCGCTTGCAAAATTGCTTATATTATTTTTACCAAAATTTTTCAAAAAACGCTTGTTTATTTAAAAACGCTTTTTAACAACATTTTTTTGCAATTGTATTATTTTTTCAATTACGCTTCCACATTGTCAAAATATTCCACGCACGTCGCCGCCTTTTTGAAACGGAAAACAAAATATACAATGATATCAATCAGCCCGACCACGCCCCACAAAATTGTTGACCGCAACGCAGGGTGCATTTCGCTCGCTCCAATCGCAAGAACCATTCCTACCACCATAACAATCATTGACGGCGCCAGTGACACAAGCATTGGCACAACGGAGGAAAATTTTTGTTTTGTAATTTCTTTGAGCGTGACCCAGTTGAGTTTTGGATTCTTGATATCGCTTTTGAGCGAAAACATATTGAGCGACATAACATAAGGCGCTTGCATTACAAAAAACAATATTTTGTCATACCATTGAATTTTTGAAAACGCAAAAACAACGCTACAAATCGCCAGCGCGACGAGCGAAAAAATATCCGCGACAAGCATTTTGAGTTTTACAATTCCCCTTGAGTCAAGTGGCAAAGTTTTGAGCAAATAGAATTTTTCGCCTTCTTTCGAAAAGCCAATTGTCGCCAACATATTCGACCCCGGCACCATCGCCATTGTAAAAAATATCGAAAAGCCAACAATCATTCCTGACATATCGAGTGGTTCTTCTGGATTGGACGGCATTTTTCCGAACACAAAAATAAAAATTCCAATCATAAAAGCTGGCATAATAAGCGACATCAAAACTTGCACTGCCAGCGCTTGGTCACGGAAAATATTCTTCAATTCCGCCTTTGCATAAGCAATCATAGGCTTCATTTGCAATTTTTCTTTGCCAACTTTAATTTTCGCCCCTGCGTTGTCGAGCATTGCATAGCTGATTGACTTATAGAAAAGCATTGACAGCCCCACCGCAAGCGCGAGCGCCGCGATATTTATTGCAAGAAAAATCAAACAATTCGTCGCCACCGACACGCCAAGCATAGCGTTTGCGAGCGCAAAAGTGTGAATGGAATATTTCCCGACAAACAAGATTGGCGCGAACATTTCAATTATCAAATCTGGGTTTGTTGTGTCAGGAATTTGGTTTTGCATCGAAAATATAGGAATATAGATTGCCGCGACAATTCCAATAGTCAGCGCAACGGTAACAATTGAGCCGAGCAAAGGACGTTTTTTGAAAAACGTCATAATCTTGACAATCGGCACTGCGACAATTGACATAATCATTATCGGCAAAATTGGCAGCAAAAACACTGCGAAAATCATCAAGATATAGAATATTGCGCCCACTGCGACGCCGTTGATTGACAACGCAATCGCGCTGATAATGCACACTGGCAAGACCGTGCAGGCGGAAAATATCAATTCGCTGATATAGGACGTCAAAAGTTTGGACAAAAATATCGTGTTGGAAGATATCGGCAAAGTTGACAAAATCTCGCCGTCTTTCGCGAAAAACATAACTTGAAGATATTTCATTCCGCCAAAAACAATGACCATAATTTGACACGCAAGAAAAATCATTGACATCAAATTTGCCGTTTGACCGCTTTTTGCAAGCTCGCCCACCATGACAAAAAGAAAATAACAAATCATAGCGATTGGCGAAATAAAACAAGCCCCAAACAAGCATAGCATTCCTATGTATTTATTTTTTGCTTTTTTGTTCTCAAAGCGTGGCTTCAAATAATAGCTTATATTGAATTTTGTAAGTTGTAGAAATTTGTTCATATTCGCTCCTAGAACGTTATGTCGTCTTTGACGGCTTTGTCGGATGTCATTGACAAGAAGAAGTCCTCGAGAGACAACTTTTCTTTTGCTTGAGCGAGGTTTTCCATATCGCAAATATCGACAATCTTTCCGTTGTTAATTATGCCAATTCTGTCGCAAAGTTGTTCGACAACTTCGAGCATATGCGAGCTGAAAAAGACCGAATTGCCTTCTTTGCAGTGCGCCCTCATCAAGTCTTTGAGTTCTCTGCTTGACTTTGGGTCGAGCCCCATCATAGGCTCGTCGAGTATCCACAATTTTGGCTTGTGCACAAGCGCCCCAATGACGCACATTTTTTGTTTCATTCCGTGCGAATAGGTGGAAATTTGTTTGTCATAAGCGTCGTTGAGCTCGAACATATCGAGCAAGTCTTGCGCGCGAGTTTTTCTATCTTCCGCGCCAATTCCATACATATCCGCCTTGAAGTTGATAAATTCTCTGCCCGTCAATTTGTCATACATAAGGTGATTGTCAGGCACAAAACCGATATTCATTTTTGCATCAATAGGCTTTTCTTTGACGTCAAAACCACAAACTTTGATATTGCCTTGATTGTATGGCAAAATTCCTGTTATGCACTTTATTGTCGTCGACTTGCCAGCGCCATTTGGTCCAAGAAAGCCAAAAATTTCTCCGTCTTTGACATCAAAACTGACGTCCTCGATTGAGAATTTGTCGCTGTTGCGATATTTTTTGCTCAAATTTAGAATTTCTAACATATTTACTTCCCTTTTATATAAATTTTCGCCTTTTTGCAAGGCTTATTTTTTTTCGTTTGCATTATATGCTTGTTAATTATTTATTCAATCTTTTTTGTTCGACAATTCCTTCATCGTTTCTTTGCGCGACTTGCCGTTTTCTTTGCCAAATTTTGTCGGCTGATAGAGAATTTCGTCCTTGAGCGTGTCAGGCAAATATTGTTGGTCAACCCAACCATTTGGATACAAATGCGGATATTTATACAACTTTTCTTGGTCGCCCTTGATTGTGCTGCTTCTGAGATAATAAGGCACGGTGTCGTCTTTGCGCTGAGCGACAAGTTCTTGCGCTTTTGCCATCGCGAGATAGACAGCGTTCGATTTCGGCGCTTCGCAAACATAGATTATCGCCTCGAAAAGTGGCAACTTGCCTTCTGGCAAGCCCATATTTTGGAATGCGGTCATAGCGGTTGTCGCGATGATTACCGCTTGTGGGTCAGCCATTCCGACGTCTTCCGCGCTGTGCGCAATCACTCTGCGAGCAATCAAAAGTGGGTCGCAACCTGCTTGAATAAGCCTTTCCGCCCAATAACACGCCGAGTCGCTGTCGCTTCCGCGCAATGATTTGCAGAACGCCGACAACATATCATAATACATATTTTCGTCCACTGACAACACTTTTTGTTGAGACGATTGCGCCGCCGTTTGCAAGTCAACGACAATCTTTCCGTCGCTGTTTGGTTGCGTGCTGAGCGTCGCCAACTCGAGCGAATTCAAGGCGTTTCTGACATCTCCGTCAGCGCTCCAAATAAAGTGCTTTATCGCTTCTGGCGCGACCTGCAAGTCATAATTTCCAAGTCCTTTTTCTTTGTCAACAATCGCCCTTTGCAAGATTTTTTCCATTTCCGCGTCAGAAAGCTTGTGGAACTCAAAAATTCTACACCGCGAAACAATCGCCTTTGTCATTGCAAAATAAGGATTTTCTGTCGTTGAGCCGACAAAAATAATATGTCCTTGCTCAATCGCCGCGAGCATACAATCTGACTGAGACTTGCTCCAACGGTGGCACTCGTCCAACATAAGATAAGTTTTCGAGCCATACATTTCGAGATTGCGTTTTGCGTCGTCAATGACTTTTTTCGCGTCGGCAATGCCACTCGAGACTGCGTTCATTTGAACAAAATTGCAATTGCAAGTGTTCGCGATAATATTTGCGAGCGTGGTTTTTCCGCACCCCGTCGGTCCATAGAAAATGCAACTGCCGAGCGAATCGGTAAGAATCGCCCTGCGCAGCAAGCTGTTTTTGCCAACAATATGTTCTTGCCCAAAAAAGTCGTCGAAAGTCGTCGGGCGCATTCTTTGCGCGAGCGGTTGCGATTTTTTTGCGGTCATTTCAAACAAATTTTCCATATGCGATAATGTTAGCATATTTTGCGACTTTTGTCAATCAATTTGGAAAATAGCTCGCACATTAATTACTGGAATATTTTCTTTGAGCGGAAGTCGCATTTCACCAAAATATTTCACTCCGTTAATCTCGAGACAAGACTTTTCGCCTTGGTCGAACGCAATGTTTATTATTGAATTTTTATATTTGTATTCGACCTTTGCAAAGCGCCATTTGTCGAGAATTGGTCTCTTGAAACACAGCGCGTTGTTGCGAACGCTTATGCCCAACATATCGTTGAGAATTGTCACATACAGCCAACTTGCGCTGCCGCTATACCACGTCCAACCAGCCCTGCCATAGTTGTCCGCGTTGGAATAAATATCGCCAGCCAAAACATAAGGCTCGCCCTTGTAGCGCTTGTTTTTTTCAACGTCTCGACACCTTTTGATAGGGTTCAACATTGACAACAAGCTGTTGGCGTATTCTTCGTCGCCAATGTTTGCGACAGCCTTGAGAAACCAAACGCTAGCGTGCGTATATTGTCCGCCGTTTTCTCTCACGCCCTTTGGATATGCGGAGATATAGCCATAATATTTGCTTTTTTCGCACGGTGGCGCAAGCAATTTTACAATTCCTTCTTGCTCGTCAACAAGAATTTTTGCTTTTTCTAACGCCTTTTTTTGAGAATTTTTGTCGCCAATATTTGCGATTGTCGCCCAACTTTGCGTGAGCAAGTCAATTTGTACAAACTTGCTGTCAATATCGCCCAACAACTCGCCGTGGTCAGTGATTGCGCGGATATAATAATCATTCCGTTTGCATTGCGCAAGCGACTTTTTGAGACGAGCGATTTGTCTCAAATATTCCGCTCGGTCGTCCATATCGAGCAAGTCGACAAACTTTTCTATTACAAAAACAGCGAACATAGTCAGCCACACGCTTTCGCCTTTCTTTTGCAAACCGATTGCGTTCAACGCGTCGTTCCAGTCGCCACCGCCGATGAGCAACAAGCCGTGTTTGCCATATTGACAGGCGCTCGCGATTGCCTTGCACATATGTTGCGTGAGACTTTCCACGCTGTCGGTGACGTCGGGAACTTCCATTCTCGACTCTTGCAAGTCATTCAAAGGCTCGCTTACAAGATAAGGAATTTTTTCTGACAAAATGCTTCTGTCGCCCGTTTGCGCGACATATTCACACGCAAGCAACACAAGAAAAAGTTTGTCGTCGCTTATGTGCGTTCTCACGCCAAGCCGTGGCGCGTGCCACCAGTGCATAACGTCGCCGTCGATATATTGATGCTGCGCGCAGTCAAGAATATGCGCCCTGACGAGTTGCGGTTGATTGTATATCAATGTCAAGCAATCTTGCAGTTGGTCGCGAAAGCCAACCGCTCCGCCCACTTGGAAGTAACCGCATTTGCCGTTGAAACGCGACGATGCGACCTGATAAACAAGCCAATTGTTGAACAAAAGGTCAGTCGCTTTGTCAGCGGTGGATATTTTGATATTTGACAAATTCTTGAAGTAATTTTTGTCAATTTCTATCAATTGTTCGATTTTTTCGCTTGACAAAGTCGCGAGCAATTCGACTTGTGTTGACATAGCAAAGTAAAGAATTTTTTCTCCGTTTGGCGGAATTTTGAGCTCGACGACCACCGCGTGCGACGGATTGTAGAAGTCGCTTTGCACAAAAGTTATTTCTCCAATCTCGTTTTGATTGAGTTGATGAATGCACCCCTTGTCCGCGACAACTTTGAGCGGCAACGTTGCGCAAACGAACATTTCGTGACCGTTGTAAGCGTTTGCGACGCGCATAATATTGTCGTTTATCACTTGGTCAAAAAGTTTGTCTTTTGTCCAATGCGCGCCAAGCGCAGGCGCGACTTGCAAGACAATTTCCAACTTGCGAGAATTTGTTGAGTGGTTGACAAGGCGGACTTTCCACACTTTCGCTTGCCCTTGCAAAATGTTGCATTGCGTTTGCTCGAACTCAAGCTTGTTGACTCCGCCACAAAACTGAGTGTAGCCGACCGTGTGCTTTACAAAGCCACCGCGACAAAGCTTGTTGATTCTCACAAAATGCCTTTCTTCGCACACAAAAATGCTTTCGCTTGGAGCGTCAATCACCGCGTCGCCTTGCCAGTGCGTGAGCTTGTCGGCGTAAGAATTGCCTTGGAATGAGAAACCACCGCCATTTTGCGTGACAACAAATCCACCATTTTGACCGCAAATGACGTTGGAATAAACCGTTGCAGGCGAGCTTGTGACAATATAATTGCCCTCGCCGTCCAAACCGCCACAACCGCTTTGATATTGAATACTTTGCGACAAAGTCATATATTCGCGCTCTTTTTCTACCTTTGCGGTTGGCGTAGAATTGAGTCGCAGCGTCAAAATATCTTTGTCACAATTTGCGAAAGCGTTTGACTTGAGCGCGACAAAATCTTCGTCGGCTATCGCGTTCGCGTTTATCATTTTTACAAACGGCAACAAGTCCAAATCTTCGATTCCACTTTGCTCGACAATGCGTTTTTTGACAAGTTCGTTATACTCGTCTTTCTCTCGAAAAACAATCGCGATATCACATTCTATGCCGACAAGATTGCAGAAAGCAACCGCGTGAGCAATCTCGAAAAGCTTTGTTTTGTTGCCGTCATATTCGAAAAATATATATTTGACTTCCTTGCTCAGTCCGCCGACAAGTTGGCGTTTGTCACTCCACATTTCGTGCAGTTGCAAGCTCGAATAATTGCGGAAAAGCAAGTTTTGAGCAAGCGCGGCAAACTTTGAGCTTATTTGCGCGGTGGCGAGATATTTGTAAGTCTTGGACAGTGATTGCAGTTTTGCCGACTCGTAAGCGTATTTGACATAGTCGGTTTTTGCAATTTGTTCCAACCTGTTTTGCAAACTTTCGAAGTCGTCAGAATATGCGATTATCACCGCGAACTCGAGCGTTTGATTGGGCAAAAGTTCTATCGCGGACGAGAACCCGAGACAAGGATTGAGCACGTCGCCGACACTTGCGCCGACCTTTTCTTTGTCGAAAATTGACAAGGAATATTCGCCGAATTTTTGAGAAATTATATTGGAAAGATTACTCTCGAAAAGCGTGTTTTCCAAGCCTTTTACTACCATTCCGCACCAACAATCGCCATGCTCGCCACGCGACTTGCGATGAGCGACAAGCGCGTTGGACGGGCTGTCCACAAAGGTGGAAACAAACATATCCGAGAAAGTTTGGTGAGCGTTTTCTTCGGCGTAAGTGGTGAGAGAAAGTTGTTGCCAAAAGGCGACTTCGAGCCTGTGTGTTTGGTCGCTTTGATTGCTAATCGTGACTTTGCGCACTTCGCAATTTTCGTTGTTAGGCACAAATATTTGCATTTTGCAATGTTCTTTTTCGTTGGAAAAAACACTTTCAAACGGCTTGAATTGCGCCTCAAAGCCATTATATTCGCCCTTTTGTGGGGCAAATGTCGGCGAAAACAACTTTCCGTTTGACTTGAAGTATACAAAACCGCCATAATTTGCATACAAATCAGGCTTATATTTGTTGATAAAATTGTTTTTGCATTTTGAATAGCCGCGTCCAAAACTGTCCGTCACAACGCTATATTCGCCATTCGTCAACGCGTTTATCGTTGGCGCGCTACCGTCCAAAATCACGCGCTCGTCATAGTCGTTTGTTTGAGCGCTTTCATACTCAAAATCTTGGAAAATTCTGCGCGAATGCCTTGTGTAATTTGCCTTTTCTTCGGCAAGCAATTGCCCCCCTTCAACACGGTTGTTGGAAAGAAAAAGTTGTCGGAAATAGCCGTCAAAAAGCATATTTGTGATAGCTGTCAAAATCATTCCTTGATGATGACTCATACAAGAATAAATTATTTTTTTCGTGTTTGTATAGTCCACGCTTTCAAAAAGTCCATACTTGCCCAACAAGCCGTTTTGCGACATTTTTTCTATGTTGCGCAAGACTTTTTTTGTCGCAAATTCCAAGCCAAGAAGTGACGCGTAAGGCGCAATTACGCACTTGTTTTGTTGCGCTTTGAGACCGAGTTGTTCCAGCCCAAAAGCGTGATATTGATAGTTCATTTCTTTGTCAAAAGAGTAATATCCACTTTCGCTTATCCCCCACAAGTTTGCGCATTTGTTCTTTGACATAATCTTCAACGCGCGGTCAATTGTGTTGCCAATCAAAGAATTGCGACACGTCGGCAAGAAAATTTGTGGCATAAGATATTCGAACGCCGTCCCCGACCAAGACACAAGAACATTGCCTGCGCTTGCGACATTTTGGCGTGACAAACTGCGCCACGGAGTGTCGTTTCCAAATCTGCAACTTGCGATATACGCGAGCAATCGCGCCTCGGAAGCAAGCATATCATAATGCCCTTCCAAGGTGTTTGTCGCGAGATTGTAACCGATATAGAACTGACTTTTGCTTGCGTCAAAGAGCGCGTTCAAGTCGCTTTCGTCAATCAATTTTCCAACCTTTTCCGCGAGAAGTTCCGCCTTGTTTTGCTTGCAAAAAGTCTCTGTCGCAATCAAAATTGCAAGTAAGTTTCCGCAATCTACGCTTGACACAAACTTGTTGTCGCACGGCAAATTTGTGTCGATATTGTACCAGTTGAAAAGATTGCCTTTCCACTTTTCCAAATCAACAATTTGCGTTATTTGCTTGTCGAGCTTGTCGAGCGCTTTTTCGATAGTAATTGTTCCAAACTTGTGAGCGCAAATCACACTTGCCAAGCCAAAACCGATGTTTGTCGGCGAGGTGTAATTGCACACTTTTTTCTGTGGATAGAATTGAATATGGTCGCTTGGAAGCGCGTCATTTTGCATAACTTCGCCAAAGTATTCTTGCGTTTTTTCCGCAATGTCGGTCAGCGTATTTTTCTCGCTCCAAGACAACTTTTTCGCTCGTTGCGACGGCGCTTTTGCGAGATAAATCAAGTTTGCCATTATCAAAAAAAGTAAGCAATAACCGAGCAAAAATATGTTTTGCAGTCCGCCAAAAACAACCACCGCGACCACGCAGCTTGGCGCGACAAGCGCAAGGTGTTTTCCAAAGCCGTTGGACTGTTGCGACTGCCAGAAAGTTTTCCAATCAAGCAATTTTTCTTGTTGGAACAGCCCTTTCCACAACATTTTTGCAAGCAATATCAAGGCGTTTGTCGCAAAAAACGGTAGAAAAATCAAATGGAAAATCATATTGAATATTTTTTCCGCGACAAATCTTATCACATATCGTGGGCGAATATTTCTGTCAACGCTTATCAAATCAAAGCCCACGCCCACAAAAGCTATCGCAAAACTTGCAAAAAATAGTGGCAGTATCAATTGAATTTGCCCCGTTATCGCAAGCAATATCCACAACACAAGTTCAAAAATTGGCGACAAAATTTTAAGAAAATTGCTGACAATCACATACTTGTAGAAGTTCTGCGAGCAAAACCTATTTTTCGCAAACGGCAAAAGCAAAATGTCACCGCGCGACCAACGATTGCTCCTTTCGACGTCAACCGCAAAGCTTTGTGGCGCTTGCTCAAAAATGTTGATTCCGAGATTGCCCGTTGACAAAATCGCCCCTTCGACAATGTCGTGACTCAAGACTTTATTTTCCGGCAATATTCCGTCAAGCTTTGACTTATACTTGTCCAAACGATAGATTCCTTTGCCACAAAAAATGGAATAGCCCGTCATATTGTAATA
>JAVXBP010000039.1:0-12933 GCA_036659935.1 Clostridia bacterium | reverse complement strand
GAGCTGTTAACGACTTGCTCGGTTTTTCTTTGTCGAAAAAAAGCCGACCACAATTTGGATATCTTGAAATAGCTCTTGTATTTTGAATGAATATGTGATAAAATAAAAGTATTATATTGGAATAATATATATAATAACAATTGACGCAAACACGCAAATAATAACGATAGAAAAATGCGCAAAAACGCAAAATGCAACAATCAAAAAAGTATTGCAAAAAAGAATGCAAAAAAATACGCAAAAGAATGTCGGGCAATGCCACGACAACAAATTATTAAAAGTTTAAGGGAGAAAAAAATGAGAATTTTGGTGATTGAGGACGATTCAAAGCTGTCAGCAATGTTGGAAGATATTTTCCACAGCGAATATAACAATGACGGCGACGAAGTCGCTGTCGCCCCAAATGGCGCGCTCGGGCTTGAGCTTGCGACAACGCAAGAGTTTGACGTAATCATTCTTGACTTGATGTTGCCAGATATGAATGGCGAGCAAATTCTCGTCAAACTGCGCAAGCAAAAACTTACGCCTGTCATAATTTTGTCAGCGGTGGCGACCCAAGAAAAGCGAGTGGACTTGCTCAACAAGGGGGCGGACGATTATTTGTGCAAGCCATTTTTCCGCGACGAGCTTATCGCAAGAATCAACGCTACAATAAGGCGTTACAACAAGACATTTTTCGAGTTGAGCTACACCTTTGACGGGCTACACCTTGACTTTGTTTCCAAGACGGTGACTTACAACGGCGCATCGCTCAACATTGTTGGCAAGGTCTATGATATGTTGGAATACCTTGTCAAAAACAAAGAAATTGTCATTACAAAACAACAACTTTTTGACTATGTTTGCGGTTTCTATTCTGAGACTGTTGACAAGGTCATTGACGTTTATGCTTATCGCATTCGCAAGACGCTTGGCGAGATTGGTTTTGCTGATTGTATCAAAACAATCAAGACAGTTGGCTTTATGTGGACAGAAAAAGCAAGGAAAGTAGTATGAAAAAATTTTCGAAAAAAAGATTTATCATATCAATTATTATAGCGGACTTTTTGATAATTTTTATCTATTCCGCAGCGGTAGCTATATTCGCTTACACGCAGAATCAACAATACAATCAGAGCTTTGGCAACAATATGTCAGCTTATGCGCAGAAGCTCAAAAACGCCGACCCCGACGCGATTGACAGCCTTGTAAACGGCAACTCGGACAAGCTCTATGAGAGTTTGTTTGACCCGTCTATTTGCGTGGCGCTCTATACAAAACGCGAGGACGACACCGCGCAATATGTGACGGCGGACGACTTTTTGTCCAAGAAAGAAAACAATACAAAGCTTTCGACATCTCTTGACAAGGTCGAAGACGAAAAAATAGGCGGTTTCGATTACAGAACTTACGCGTTCCGCTATGAAGGCAACAAATATATCAAACTTTTTATGAGATATGACGTGGCGCTGTCAACAAGTTTTGCAAGAAGCGGAGTTATTTTTGTCGTCATCGTTTGCATTTGCACGGCGCTGATATCGACAGCGTGCATAGTGTTGCTCGCGACCCCGGCTTTGAACAATTTTGTCAAGCAAAAAGAATTTATCAACGATGTCTCGCACGAGATAAGAACCCCACTCACCGTCATCAGGGGCAACCTGGAGCAGATTATGACCGCGCCGACACGAACAGTGCTTGACGTGAGCGAGAACCTAGAAGCGTGCATTTCTGAGGTTGAGCATATCACGACTTTGTCGCAAAACTTGCTCAGCATTATCAGCGACAACCGCGTGAAAGTCGTCAAAGAAAAGGGCTTTACGCTCAACGAAAGCATGACGAGCGTGTTGGACATTTACTCTGAGATTATCAGCGGAGAAAACAAAACGTTGATAGCCAACATCGCGCAAGTCGAGTCGGTTTGCGACTTGGACAAAATGAAACAATTGCTTATCATTTTGTTGGACAACGCTATCAAATATACCCGTCCAAACGACAAAATAAAAGTCACTTTGAGACAACTCAAAAAGGGCTTTGAGCTGTCGGTCGCCGACACTGGCATTGGCATTGCGCGCGGTGACGAAGAAAAGATATTCGAGCGCTTTTTCCGTGGCGACAACGCGCAAGAATTGCAAGGCACGGGGCTTGGGCTCAGCATAGCAAAAACTATCGTCGACAATCACGGCGGCAAAATTGTAGCCACAAGAAACATTCCAAGCGGACTGATTGTCACCGCGACATTTGGCGAAGAGTAAGGCGGAAGAATGAAAAAGAAAGTTGCTTTTTGCATTTTGATATTTGTGTTGACCGCCTTGATGTGTATTACGGCGGTTGGTTGCAAGCCTCACAACTTGGAAAAACCACTCGCGCCACGCGATTGGCAAGATTATATTGACGAGTTGGCGGTTTTCTATGTCAACGGAATGCGCAACGGCGTCAAAGAAGGCGACACTGGCAAAGGCGACACTGGCAAAGGCGACACTGGCAAAGGCGATGCGGTCAAGGTCGACGACCCAAATCAAATTCATTATCGAATCAGTCTTGACTTTGATTATGATATGGAAAGCTCGACGGGCGAGAATATTTCGCCAAAGGACGCTTATTATCTCGATATAAATGCGAATATGAACTTGGCAAGTTCAGTGCCTAGTCAAAACAACGGCTATATAAAATTTTTCCGCAGGGGCGTCGGTGGCGCGGAAAACACCTTGCTGTTTGGATTGATGTCAGACAATGAGAATTTCTATATTTGCGCAAATGAGAACAAAATAAGAATTCCAAACGCGCCAGTTTTTGATATTGCAAAGCGATTACTTTTCGAAGAAAAACAAGCTGACGTGGCGACATTTTTTGCGCAGTTGGCAAAGATAATTTTTGTTGACGCATATGCAAACAGTGACAAAAGCGTATATACGCTCGTGTTCGATATCAAAAAAATGTTCTTGTCCGACAATGTCAAAGGTTTTGTAAAAGCGTTGCCGTTCGAAGCGCAAACGACGCTTTACAAGCTCGCAGGCGCAACCAATTATGACGAATTCGTGTTGAATTTGCCATATATTGGCGGCAAAATGTCGCACCATATCGACAATGGAAAAGTCACGCAAGTCAAGATTACCGACGGCGTTTATCGCGGAAGCGAGACGAGCGGAGCTTTTGCTATGACGACAAAAGCGTGGTCGGTCGACAGCAAAGTTGACACCGAGGCGAAACTCGGAGTTCCAATTTCCAACGACTTGTCCTATGAGACTATCAATATCGGACAAATGAGCGCCAACGGGACGGTTGACCTTGTCGGAGAAAAAGGCAACAAATTTGTCACCTACAAATATTCGTTTATTTGTGACCTAAACTTTCTTGAGCTTGTCGCCAACGGCGGTGATTTCTACGCCTTGCCTGACGACAACTTTTTCCATTTGAGAATTTCGCACGTGTGCGCGTCAGACGAAAATTCCGCCTATTGCAAGGCAAGAACAGCGCAAAGCAACGGCGCAGTGCTCGATATCGCTATGTCAAAGCAAGATTTTGGCACAAAAAATATCTATGCCAGCGTCAATGTCAAGACGGCTTTTTCGCGCGCCATGGTCAAACAATTGCTCAACACGGCAAGCGACTTGAACTTCCTTGCGTTGATAAGCGATTACAAATTGTTCACGATTGACCCGCGCGACTATTTCAAAGCGAACACAAAATTGTCAGGTGGCATTGCGATGATGTTGGGGCTTTTGCAATATCCTTCCGACGCGAGCGCAAGCATAAAATATTCCGATATCAAAAAAGCGCTCTCAATGAGCGAAAGAATGGCGCAAATTGTTGACGCGAATTTTACTGTCGGCGACGAAGTTTTGGACAAAATTGTTGTCAACTCGACATCATTGACAAAAAATATGCGTCCTAGTCAAGAAAATATTTTCAACGAAACAATCAACATTGTCAACGCTAGTGGCGCACTTATCAAGACATACAGCGACGCAATTCTTGACCAAGCCAAGCCTGCTCTTGCGTGGGACTTTTTCGAAAAAAGCGTGTGGGACGACAAAGTAGTATACAATATATACAAGAACGAAGCCTTGATTTTTGGCAACAAAGACCAAGAAAGAGTGCTTTTGACCGCGAGCGAAGCCAAAGATTTGACTGGCTGCAATGTGAAATATAAGTATACCGACTTGCTTGGCAACAAGGTCGACGCGCCACAAAACGCTCGCATTTTGTCAGTGAGCGGACTTGATTTGACAGTTTTTGACAAACCGCAACGAGTGAAGTTGAAACTCAGTTATCCATCGCAAATTTTCGGCAGTTCGCTGGCGACAGAAATTGGCAAATATTTTGATTTGGACAGCATTCTATACGTCACGCTTGATTGCAATATCACGCTTGTGCAAGGCAATGTCGAGATAAAGCGAACTGACACGACAATCGTTGACGGCAAAGAAACGGAAAAAACTTTCTATGATTTTGGAAGCGCTTTTGATAGCAAAATGCTCGCCGGCGAGGCGCTTGTGCGAGTTGACAACAGTGGCGCAAGCAAAACAATCAACGTCAAGGGCGTGGCGGAAGGGCTTACAAAAACGTCAACGTCATTCCTTTTTGACAGCGGAGAATTTGACATAAAGTATAATATTTTTGGGCAAGAATATATCAAAAAAATTGTGGTCGGAGAGCCTGGAAATAACAAATATGAGTTTGTGGATATCAAAAACGATCACCTTGTAAGAAAAGTAAAAGAAAACATATTCATTCGTGACTTGCTTGGACAACAATCGGTGAGGATTACTTTTCCAGACGGCTCGCAATCAAAAATTTCGCCGAGTTTGAACGATTTACTGTTTATCAACGGCAAGTCAATCACAAGGGAAAGTTCCAACTTTTGGGAACTCAGTAGCTGGAGAATTGTGTTCAAAAAAGATGGCAAATATACCGTGACATACAACTTTTTTGGAGTGATTAAGCGTGATTTTGAATTGCAAATTGACAAAGAAGAAGTCGTTTTGACAGAGAGTAGTTACTTTTTCGAAGACAAAACTCATTATAGAGATATATATTTTACGGACTATGCGTACAACTTTGACGCAGATATCAAGAACCTAACTGTCGGCAACGTCGACGCGAAAAACCAAACAATAAAAATTGTTGTCGAGCGCGGATATACCAATCAGCAAACAGGGGCGCTCGCTTGGACGGAAACAAAGGAAAATTATAGCGTAACAAAGTCGACGATTGACGACAAACCCTTTGTAAGCGATGCCACGGCGGTTGACTTGCCAGCCCTTGCGCTCAACCCTATCAGGCTGAGAACGCAAATATCTTTTGCAAAATCGGGATATTATCGCGTGAACATTTTTGTAGGCAAAACAAAATATGTCTCCAACGCAATAAAGGTGGAAACAAGCGTGCCGTTGGCGTAAAAATGCTTGGATAAAATAAACATTTTATTTCTTGTCAAATGCTTGACTATATTGCAAAAAAGTTTTATTGTAGTGCTTATGTGGGATGTGTTGCTCGACGCTTTTGTCGACAGTCTTAAAATTTTGGCGATTTTTGTCGTCGTTTATATTGCGATTGGCTTGTTGGAAGGCAAAATTTCCAACACGCTCGAGCGCAGCAAAAAATGGACGCCTTTGCTTGGCGTAACTTTTGCTATACTCCCGCAATGTGGTTTTAGCGTTATCGCGACTGATTTGTATCAGAAACAGCACATTACCGTCGGCGCGCTTATTGGAATATATCTCGCGACGAGCGACGAAGCCTTGCCAATTTTGTTGGCGCACCCTGACAAAGCGTTGGCTATTTTGCCACTTATCGCCATAAAATTTTGTGTCGGAGTGGCGAGTGGCTACATTATTGATTTGATTTTCAGCAAGAAAAAGTTGGCAGTGGAGCAACACTCCGAGCATTGTGACGAGCACGAAGAAGAAGTGCATATCGGTTGTTGCGGACACGAGATTGAGAGCGTATCGCCGACAAAAGCATCGCAATTGAAACAATATTTGTTGCACCCGATATTGCATTCGCTCAAAATTTTCGTCTATGTTTTTGTTATCAATGTCATTTTTGGAATGTTAATTTTCTATATTGGCGAGGACAAATTGACGGGCTTTTTGCAAAGCAATGAGTATATAGCGCCGTTTTTTGCAGTGTTGGTGGGGCTTATTCCAAACTGCGCCTCGTCGGTCGCGCTGACCAATCTCTACATTCTTGGGGGCATAAGCTTTGGCGCGTGCGTGGGCGGACTTTGCGCAAATGCGGGGCTCGGCGTGCTTTTCCTTTTCAAAAACAACCGCCACAATCTCAAACAATGTTTCGCGATATTGGGCATTTTGGTTGGCATAAGTTTGTTTGTCGGCTATGGAGTGTTTTTCTTGTCAATGTTGTGGTAGCCAAAATAGCAATCACAAACGCATATTGTTGGCGTTTTCTTGACTTTGTTGGCATTTTGGCGTATAATTATGTTTATTGATAATTCAATTTGGAAATTATTCATTATAATTTAAGGAGCAAGATATGAAAGTTATTATTTGCAAAGACTATCAAGAAATGAGCGCAAAGGCTTATGAGTACATTTATTCCGTTATGGCAGAGAAGAATTTTGAGTGTATTCTTGGGCTTGCGACAGGTTCAACTCCGATTGGCTTGTACAAAAATATGGTTGCAGACTGCAAGGCTGGCAATGTTTCTTACAGCAGAATGAAGTCAGTCAATCTCGATGAATATATCGGCTTGCCTATCACGCACGACCAAAGCTATTGCTATTTTATGCGCGACAATCTTTTCGACCACATTGACATTGACAGCAAAAATTATCATTTGCCACAAGGCAACACCGCCGACAATGAGAAAGCTTGCGCGGACTATACAGCGCTACTTGCAAGAATGCAACAAGACGTTCAAGTGCTGGGGCTTGGCAGCAATGGACACATTGGGTTCAATGAGCCGTTTACGCCTTTTGACAGCACAACGCATATCGTAAAATTGACCGACAACACTCGCCAAGACAACGCAAGATTTTTTGCAAGTCTCAACGAAGTGCCAACACATTCTATCACAATGGGCATCGCAAATATTATGAACGCAAAAAGCGTCCTTGTCCTTGCGAGCGGTGACAACAAAGCCAAAGCCGTCAAGGCAATGGTGGAAGGCGCTGTGACAGAAGAAGTGCCTGCAAGCGTGTTGCAAAACCACAAAAATGTCGTAGTAATTGTTGACGAAAAAGCGGCAAGTTTGTTGAGAAAATAAAAACTTATTTTATTTAATATTATAGAAAAGCCCCGACATTTTACAATGTTGGGGCTTTTTGTTTAAACCTTTGAGTGACTTATTGAATATACTCGCCGTCAAAGACTTTTGTAACTGTGCATTTGAGAATTACGCCGTCGTCAGAATAGTTGATAGCGATGTCGCCACCGCGTTGCTTTACGATTACGTCAACATTTTTTGAGAACGAGCCATTTTCTATGCTTGCGACAACCGCCGCCGCCGCTCCGCTTCCGCTCGAAAGAACTTCGCCGCTACCGCGTTCCCACACGCGCATTTTGAGAGTGTGTTTGTCGATTTGTTTGACAAATTCCACGTCGGTGCGATTTGGGAAAATGCTGTCATATTCCAACAAAGAACCGTTTTGCGCAATGTCGATATTGTCAAGGTGCTCAACAAAAAGCACGCAATGAGTGTCGCCAATCGCAAGGCAGTTGAGATCCATTTCTTTGCCACCGACAGTGTGTGGCACGCCGAGCGCATTTTTGCCGTTGAGTTTGACAGGAATTTCTTTTGGGTTGAATGTTGGCTGTCCAAGATTTGCGCTGATATAGGTCGCCTCACTGTTTTGCGTTTTGATAGTGATATTCTTGATTCCGCCATTTGTCTCGATTGTTGTGGTGAGACTGTGAATAATCGAGTTGTCATAGAGATATTTTGCCACCGCGCACAAAGCGCTCGCGCTGATTACGCCTTCGCTTCCGTCAATGCCGAACATACGCATTTTTGCGTCGGCGACATTTGACTTGCAAATTGCAACCACGCCGTCGCTTCCAATTCCGCTGTGGCGAGTGGTCATTCTGACAGCGAGGCCTTCTATGTTGTCGATAGTTTGCTCGAGGGTGTTGATGATTACAAAGTCATTGCCAGCGACACAAAGCTTTGAAAATTTGATAGTTTGTTTGCCTGTGCGCAACTTGTTGATATCGACAAGCTCAGTGTTGAACTCAGAGTAACGGCTCATCAAACAGTTGGCTACCGCGTTGGCAGTGTCGAGAGAAGTGAGACAAGGGATAGAGCGTTCAACGGCTTTTCGTCTGATTTTGACGCTGTCGCGAGTTGGGAACTTGCCCTTTGACGACGTCGATATAATATAGTTGATTTTTCCGCTTTCGATAAGTGTCAGGTTGTTGTGTTCGTGATTTTGGTGAATCTTGTCAACGACAATGACGTCGAGACCGATATTGCGCAAGACATTTGCCGTGCCGACCGTCGCATAGAGCGTATAGCCGAGTTCTTCGAACTTTTGCGCGATTTCGCCGATTTCGTCTTTGTCTTGGTCGCGAACGGTGATAAATATTCCGCCCTTCTTTTTCATAGAATAGCCAGCCGCGACAAGCCCCTTGAAAGTTGCTTCTTCGAGCGTGCTTGCGATGCCGAGCACTTCGCCAGTAGATTTCATTTCTGGCCCAAGTTGGGTGTCGACGTTTATAAGTTTCGCAAACGAGAAAACAGGGACTTTGACAGCGACATAAGCCGCCTTTGGATAATAGCCCGTTCCATAGCCCATATCTTTGAGTTTTTCGCCAAGAATTGCGCGCGTCGCAAGGTCGACCATAGGCACGCCGCTGACTTTGCTGATATAAGGAATTGTGCGAGAGCTGCGCGGATTGACTTCGATGACATACAACTCATTTTCGAAAATGAGATATTGAATGTTTACAAGCCCAAAAGTGTGCAGTGACAACGCCAATCTCTTGGACGCGTCCAAGATTTGCGCGAGCATTTCGTCAGAAATATTCCACGACGGATAGACCGCGATTGAGTCGCCAGAGTGCACGCCGGTGCGCTCGATATGTTGCATAACGCCCGGTATAAGAATATCTTCGCCGTCGCAAATTGCGTCGATTTCGATTTCTTTGCCCATCAAATATTTGTCGATAAGCACTGGGTTTTCTATTTTTTGTGTGAGAATGATATCCATATATTCTATGATATCTTCGTCGCCATAGCAAACTGTCATATTTTGACCGCCGAGCACATAAGACGGACGAACGAGCGTTGGATAGCCAATCTCATTTGCCACGCGCAGCGCGTCTTCTTTGGTCATAACGGTCGCGCCTTTTGGGCGTTTGATGTTGAGCTTTTCGAGCAGTTCTTCGAACAATTCTCTGTCTTCCGCCATATCAATATATTCCGCTTGAGTGCCGAGAATGTTGATATTGAGACGGCGCAACATTTTTGTAAGCTTGATAGCGGTTTGTCCGCCAAAAGCTACAACCACGCCATAAGGTTGCTCGGTGTTGAGCACGTTGAGAACGTCCTCGTCGGTGAGTGGCTCAAAGTAAAGTCTGTCCGCCGTGTCAAAGTCAGTCGAAACAGTCTCAGGGTTGTTGTTGACGATGATAACCTCGAAGCCCTTGCGTTTGAGCGCCCACACGCAGTGAACTGACGCATAGTCGAACTCTACGCCTTGTCCAATGCGGATAGGTCCAGAGCCAAAAACGATAACTTTTTTCTTGCCAGAGTTGTGCGCGTCGATGAATTCTCTCGCTTCGTTTTCTTTGTCATAAGTCGAATAGAAATAAGGCGTATTCGCGCCAAATTCCGCCGAGCAAGTGTCAACCATTTTGTAAGACGCGTGTATTTTGTTGGCGATTTTGCAACCGCTCATTTCTTCAATCGTGCTGTCGAGATAGCCGTTTTTCTTGGCTGTGAGATAGAGTTCGTCCGTCAAACTGCCTTGCGCAAGTTGGCGTTCGATATTTACAAGGTTGAGCAATTTGTTCAAGAACCATTCGTCAATCTTGCAAATGTCATATATCTCGTCTACGGAAACGCCGCGTTTCAACGCTTCGAAAACAGCAAAAATTCTTTCGTCGTCGCAAGCTTTGATTTTGTCGATAATCTCGCTGTCAGAGAGAGCGAGCAACTTTTTTGTGTTGAGAGTGTTGTGAGAGATTTCCGCTCCGCGAACGGCTTTCATAATCGCCTGCTCGAAGCTCGTGCCAATCGCCATAACTTCGCCCGTCGCTTTCATTTGAGTGCCGAGTTTGCGACTTGCGTAATAGAATTTGTCAAAAGGCCATTTTGGAAACTTGACAACGATATAGTCGATTGTTGGCTCAAAGCAAGCGTAAGTGCTGCCAGTTACGGCATTTTTTATCTCGTCGAGAGTGTAGCCAATCGCAATTTTTGTCGCGACTTTCGCGATAGGATAACCTGTCGCCTTGCTCGCAAGCGCCGATGAACGGCTCACGCGTGGGTTGACTTCTATTACCGCATAGTCAAGGCTGTCTGGGTGGAGAGCAAACTGCACGTTGCAGCCGCCTTCTACGCCAAGGGCTTCGACGATTCTCAGCGCGGAATTGCGCAACATATTCGCTTCTTTTGCTGACAGCGTCACGGTAGGCGCTACAACAATGCTGTCGCCCGTGTGCACGCCGACAGGGTCAACGTTTTCCATACTGCAAACCGTTATGCAATTGCCTTTGCTGTCACGGATAACTTCGTATTCAATTTCTTTCCAACCGCTGATGCACTTTTCGACCAAAATTTGATTGATAGGCGAAAGTCTTATGCCGTTGGTGGCGATTTCTTCGAATTCTTCCATTGTGTACGCAATGCCGCCGCCCGTTCCGCCGAGAGTGAAAGCAGGGCGAATGATAAGTGGCAGTCCAATCTCGCCAGCTACGCGAATAGCGTTGTCAAGGTCGGTCACAACTTCTGACGGAATGACAGGCTCGTTGATTGCCGCGAGTGTGTCTTTGAAAATTTGTCTATCTTCCGCTTTGTCGATTGTCTCTGGCTTTGCGCCGAGCAAAGTGACATTCATTTTGTCGAGAAAGCCTTCTTTTGCCAATTGCATTGACAGCGTAAGACCAGTTTGTCCGCCAAGCGTTGACAGCAAGCTGTCTGGGCGTTCTTTTTCTATTATTCTTTTGACGGTGGTAAGTGTGAGCGGCTCAATATATATTCTGTCCGCGACAGCGTTGTCTGTCATAATTGTCGCTGGGTTGGAGTTGACAAGCACGACTTCCAAACCGTCTTCTTTGAGGGCGCGACACGCTTGCGTGCCGGCATAGTCGAATTCCGCGGCTTGTCCAATAACGATAGGACCAGAGCCGATGACCATGACTTTGTGCAAATTCTTATTGAGTGGCATTATTTTGTTACCTCCATATTTTCTACAAAATTGTCAAAAACAAATTCCGTGGTAGTATATCCGCCATTTTTTGTCGGTTCGAATTGAACGGAAGTGATTTTTCCGTCTCTGTAAGACAGCCCTTCGCAAGAGTTGTCGTTTACGTTTTCGAATGTAATTGTTCCGCCGAGTGGCAAGACGGTTTTGTCTACAACATAGCCGTGATTTTGGCTTGTGACAAAAAGGCTTCCGTCAGCGATTTTTCTTATAGGTTGATTTGCTCCGCGGTGACCATTTTTCATTTTGTCCACGCGTCCGCTGTTGGCAAGCGCCAGCAATTGATGTCCAAGCCCGATTGCAAGGATAGGCAAGTTTGCCGCGAGCAACTTTTTGATTTGTTCAACTTGGAATGCGCACGCATTTGGGTCGCCCGCGCCCGATGTAAGAACAATTCCGTTTGGCTGTGTAGCGAGAATTTTTTCTGCCGTCGCGTCAAAAGCGAAAGTCGTAATCTTGCAATCTTTTGCAATCAGCATTTCTCTGACCGATTTGTCGCAACCATAATCAACGACCGCGACGTTATATTTTCCGCTCGCGCTCGCAAACAAAGTCTCGTCGGCAGTGTTGGCAAGGGCGTTGTCGATTGAGAAAGTTCTCAACTTGTTCCATTGTTCTTGATTGAGAATTGGGGTGGTGGTGATTATCGCGCGCATTGAACCGTTGTCGCGCAAAACTTTTGTCAAATGTCTCGTGTCAATGTCGCAAATGCCGACCACGCCGTTGGCTGTGAGAAAGTCATTCAACTTGCCGTTGCAACGGAAGTTGGAAGGCTCGTCGCAAATTTCTCGCGCGATATATGCCGTTGGGTAACATTTTTTGCCGTTTACTTCTTCGTTGATAACGCCATAGTTGCCTATCAGCGGGAAAGTTTGCATTACAAACTGTCCATAATACGTTTTGTCGGTGAGTATATCCAAATATCCGACCATTGAAGTGTTGTAAACGACCTCGCCAACAACTTCTTTTTTCGCGCCAAAGCTTTTGCCCTCAAAAACTTCGCCGTTCTCCAGTACTAGATAAATTTTTTCCATAAATACTCCTTTTGTCGTGGTGCGACAATGATATATCTTTTAATTCTACCTTTTGTGCAAATGAGTAGGTTTTGCGGTTAAAATTTTGTATTTTGCCTATTTTTTTGCATAAAAAAACAGAGAACTGAATAACAACACCCAACCGCATTTGTTGTTTGGTCTCTGTTTGCAAGCGCGCAAAGTAGTTCTCTGCACGTTCTTATTGTTACAATTATATATTATCTTGCAAGAAATGTCAATAGAGTGAGAGCAAATTTTTAAAATATTTTAAAAAGTCGTCATTATTATTCGCCTTTCTTAATTAAAATATTTATCAATATTATGTCAAAGTGTTTTGCGAAATTTTTGTTGCAAATTTGGGCGATTATGGTGTAAGATTAACATATGGAAAAAACACTCGTTACAAACATTACAAATATTACAAACACTGACAAAGCGTCCACTTGCGTTGGCGACAATATTTGCCTTGCGCCCAACGAGCGCTTGGACGATTTGGAATTTGACAACTTGCGACTTATACAAGACGTTGACGGT
>JAVXBP010000038.1:0-13188 GCA_036659935.1 Clostridia bacterium | reverse complement strand
AGAATACAATTTTCCCAAAAGCAATGGAAACAAGTCTTTTGCAAAGTCGAATTTTGCGAGCGGAATATCTTGCAAAACGGCGAGAGAAACAACATATATGCCCATATTTACAAGTCCGCTTATCTTTTCGGCTGGCTTTTCTCGGAAGGACGTTATCTTGCCACTTTCGTCGCATTGCACAAGCCCAAAGCCCCGCGCGTCGCTCAAACTTTTTGTGGCGAGCGTGAGCGTAGAATTGCGCGAATAGTGGAAGTCAGTCAGCGCCTTGATATCAATATTTGTAAATGCGTCGCCACTGATTACAAGAAAGTCCTCTGTCAAAAAGCTTTGCGCGTTTTTGACGCAACCTGCCGTGCCGAGCGGAGTGTCCTCTTTGAAATATGTCAAATTTACTCCAAACTTCTCCCCGTCGCCAAAATAGTTTTCGATAATCTCCGCCTTGTAGCCGAGTGTCATCGCAATCTCAACAATGCCGTTGCGGCGCAAATGCGCGATTATATATTCCAATATTGGCTTGTTGATAATCGGCATCATCGGTTTGGGCAAATTGTCCGTCAGCGGTCTCAATCTTGACCCAAACCCGCCAGCTAAAATTACTGCTTGCATAAAATTCTCCTTAAAATGTAAACATAGTGTATTTATTTGCCGAATAATTATGCGTTTTTTGTTGAAAGTCATTTAATTTGTCGAATTATTAATCAAAACTGTTGCATATGATTTTTGAGAGTGATATAATTAATTCAATTATCAAAAATTTAACAAATGGAGCGAATATGAGAGTCTACAATTTTTCAGCAGGACCATCAATGTTGCCACTCGAAGTTTTGCAAGAAGCGCAAAGAGATATGCTTGACTACAACAACAGCGGAATGAGCGTCACAGAGATGAGTCATCGAAGCAAAGTTTTTGAAGGAATTCACAATGAGTGCATCGCATTGTTGCGCGAACTTATGAATATCAGCGATGATTACGCAGTTCTCCTTTTGCAAGGCGGCGCGTCAACACAGTTCGAGGCAATTCCACTCAACCTTTTGAACAAGACTGGCAAGGCCGATTATGTCGTAACCGGCAACTTTGCAAAAAAAGCTTATCAAGAAAGCAAAAAATATGGCGACATTCATCTCGCTGGCTCGTCGGAAGAAAAAACTTTTACTTACATTCCTGACACGCTTGATCTCAGAGACGACGTCGACTATTTGTATATTTGTCAGAACAATACCATTTTTGGCACTCGTTACACCAACATTCCTACCCCAAAAAGCGGAGTTTTGGTCGCGGACGTTTCGTCAATGATTCTCAGCGAAAAAATTGACGTCAACAAATATGGCGTTATCTATGCTGGCGCGCAGAAAAACGTCGCTCCTGCAGGCGTAACGATTGTTATCGTTCGCAAGGACTTGATTGGCAACGCTATGCCAATTTGCCCGACTATGCTCAATTGGAAAACGCAATTCGACGCGGACAGCCTTTACAACACCCCACCTTGCTTTTCTATCTATATGGCGATGCTCAATTTGCGTTATCTCAAACGCAATGGCGGAATCGAAGCTATGCAGAAAGTCAACGAATACAAGGCTGGCTTGCTCTATGACTATATCGACAATTCCAACTTCTATACAAACAGCGTGAGAAAGCAAGACCGTTCTTTGATGAACGTTCCTTTTGTGACTGCAACCAAAGAATTGGACGCTCAATTTGTCAAAGAAGCCGAGCAAAACGGACTTGTCTCACTCAAAGGTCACAAACTTGTCGGCGGTATGCGCGCGTCAATCTACAACGCTATGCCTGTCGAAGGCGTGCAAACTCTTATCGCGTTTATGCAAAAGTTTGCGGCGGCAAACAAATAATTCAACCAAAATAATTTCTAGGAGATAAAGTTATGTTCAATGTTTTAAAGTTAAACGAAATCAGCTCAAAGGTAAATGATATTCTCAAAAAGGACAAATACGCTATCACTGACGAATGCCAAAACCCTGACGCTATCATTCTCAGAAGTTTCGATATGCACACTTACGAGTTGCCGACAAGCGTTGTCGCAATCGCAAGAGCTGGCGCAGGCGTAAACAATATTCCGCTCGACCAAATGACAGCGAAAAGCGTTTGCGTTTTCAACACGCCTGGCGCAAATGCCAACGCGGTAAAAGAACTTGTTATCTGCGCGCTTATGCTCGGTTCTCGCAAAATTGTTGACGGCATCAATTGGACAAAAACTCTCGCTGGCAGCGACAATGTGGAAAAAGCCGTTGAGAAAGGCAAAAAAGAATTTATCGGCAGAGAAGTTTATGGCAAAACACTTGGCGTAATTGGTCTTGGCGCTATCGGAAGAATGGTCGCAAACACTGCCATCGAACTCGGAATGAATGTCATCGGCTATGACCCGTTTTTGAATGTCAACGGCGCAATGGCGCTCGACAAACATATAAAATATGTCAGCGATATCAAGCGCGTTTACACCCAAAGCGATTATATCACTTTGCACGTGCCTGCCACCCCTGACACAAAAAACAGCATAAACGAAAAGACAATCGCCTTGATGAAACAAGACGTTGTTCTTATCAACTGCGCGAGAGCCGACCTTGTTTGCAACGCGGACGTCATCAAAGCTGTCAAAGCTGGCAAAATTGGAAGATATATCACCGACTTGCCAAGCGCGGACTTGCTTGGCGTTGACAACATTATCGCTATCCCTCACCTTGGAGCGTCCACCCCAGAAGCGGAAGAAAATTGCGCGATTATGGCGGCAAACCAACTCAAAGATTATATGGAAAACGGCAACGTTACCAACTCAGTCAACTACCCTTGCGCAGTCGCGCCTCGCACGACAGCAAACAGAATCACTATCTTGCACGCAAACGTTGCAAATATGATTGCGAAAGCGACAAACTATATTGCGTCGCAGAACATAAATATCTCCAACCTTGTTTCCGCAAGCCGTGGCGAGATTGGCTATATGTTGATTGATATCGACAAAAAATTGCCAGAAGCAACTCTCAAAGCTATGCGCAACGAAGAAGGCTTTATTTGTGTAAGAGATTACAAATAATCGAGTTTAAAACAATTTTAGAATAATTTTTCTAACAAGAATTTGGTCGCAGCGTTACAACCTGCGACTTTTTCTTTTTCCCGTTGACAAAGTGAAAATATTTCTATATAATGAATTTATGGAAAATATTAAATTGTATTTGGAAAATTTGGAAAAAACAAATTTGAGTCAATACGCGCAACTATCTTGCGCGACACGTGGCAGAGAATACCCTGCAAAAGACGATTTTGTTCGCGCGGAATTTCAACGCGACCGTGACAAAATTATTCATTGCAAAGCGTTTCGCCGCCTAAAACACAAGACGCAAGTCTTTCTTTCGCCAGAAGGCGACCACTATCGCACACGTCTTACTCACACGCTGGAAGTGTCGCAAATTGGTCGGACGATTGCGCGCGCGTTGCGTTTGAACGAAGATTTGACAGAGGCTTGCACCTTGGGACACGACCTTGGGCACACTCCATTTGGACACGCTGGCGAGGCGACGCTTGACAAGCTCGTCAAGGGCGGTTTTATGCACAACAAACAAAGCCGTCGCGTGGTAGAAATTCTTGAGAACAACGGCGCTGGGCTCAATCTCACTTACGAGGTCAGAGACGGCATCGAAAAGCACAAATATACTGACATTGCTTGCACCTTGGAAGGTCAAATTGTAAAATTTGCCGACCGCTTCGCTTATATCAATCACGATATCGAGGACGCCACGCGCGGCGGAATTATCAGCGCGAGCGACTTGCCACGCGACTGTGTGGAATTGCTCGGCGACGACAAAGGCGAACGCATAAATAGACTTATCGTTGATGTGCTCGAGACGAGTTTCGACAAGCCGTTTATCGCGCAATCGCAACCTTTCAAAGAAATGACCGAGAAGCTCCACGCTTTTATGTTCGAAAATGTTTATTACAACCCAAAAGCGAAAAAAGAAGAAGCCAAAGCGAAAGAAATGCTCGCAATGCTGTTCGATTATTATATGCGCAACGTTGACCAATTGCCTGACTTTCACCGCGCAATGCTCGACAATACTCCGCTCGACAGAGTTGTTTGCGACTATGTCAGCTCATTTACCGACAGCTATTGCATAGCGATTTTCCGCCAACTCTTTATCCCGGGCGAGTGGAATATTTTGTAATTTTTGTGACATTCGCGAGAAAAAATTTACCTTTTTGACACAAAATTTTGGCTGAAAACATTCACAATTATATACGGCAAATGTTGTTGTAACATTCAAAAAAGCAAGATAAAATAATAAGAATGCCGACTAACAAAAAAAGTTCTATTATACGAAAAATTTATCATTAAAATAAAATGACACTGGCAACAAACCAATGTCATTTTTTGTATCTCTTTTTTGTTTTTTGTTTTAGAATTTTATTTTACACATTACTTTTAGATATTTGTTTTAACAAACTTTGTTAAATATTCTGCTTTTCAAATTCTTTTTGCATATAAGAAAGCTTTTATTTGACTTCCGTCACCCAACCAAACTCGTCAGGCTTTTTCTCGTTCTGTATTCCTGTGATAGAATTGTACAAGAATTCCGTTATTTTGCCCATTTTTCCACCGTTGATAAGCATATCTTTGCCCTTGTAGAAAATTGTTCCAACAGGAGAAATTACCGCGGCTGTGCCAGAACCAAAAGCTTCTTTCAACTCGCCTTTGTCGAAAGCTTCGACAATCTCGTCCATAGAAATGCGTCTTTCGCTCGTCTTGTAGCCGTTTTTCTTGAGCACTTGCAAGCAAGAATTGCGAGTAATGCCCGGCAAAATGCTACCAACAAGCGCAGGCGTAACGACTTCGTCGCCGATGACAAAAAACATATTCATACTGCCGACTTCTTCGACATATTTGTGGTCTTTCGCGTCGAGCCACAACACTTGGTCATAGCCTTTTTTGTTGGCAAGTTCGCCAGCAAGCAAGCTGCAAGCATAGTTTCCCATACATTTTGCCTCGCCCGTGCCACCGATAGCCGCGCGGACAAGTTCTTCTTCTACAAGAATTTTTGTCGGTTGCATACCGTTTGCATAATAAGCGCCGACTGGCGAAAGTATTATAAAAAATTTGTATTTATGGCTTGCGTGCACGCCAAGAACTTCTTCGTTTGCAATCATTGTTGGGCGAATATACAAAGCCGTGCCAACCGCGGTTGGTATCCACGCTTCTTCCATTTTGAGCAATTCGAACAAAGCATTTTTGACAATTGCGCTGTCAAATCTTGGCATCGAAAGTCTCTCTGCGGAGTTGTTCATTCTGACAAAGTTGTCGTCAATGCGGAAAACTGTAATCTTGCCCTCTTTTGTTTTGTAAGCTTTTGCTCCCTCGAAAATGCCTTGCGCATAGTGCAAAATATTTGTCGCTGGCGCAATCTCAAATGGCGCGTACGGCACAATTTCGGGCTCTTTCCACGCTCCGTTTTCGAAGTCCATCACCAACATATGGTCGGTAAAATATTTTCCAAACCCAAGCTTGGAAAAATCTGGTTTAACCTTTGGTTGCAATGTTTTAGTAATTTTCATACTTACCTCACTTTATCATTCTTTATAACACAATATTTTATTTCAATTTTAGTCGCTTTTTTGCAACAACTGTTTTTTGCAACGCTTTTATTTCAATTTGTAAGCGCAATATTTTTTGTCACTTGTTGTGACGGTTGTTTTGCCAAGCGAAAGCTCTGTCAAATTTTCTTGCGCAAGTTGCAATTGACTGACAGGAATTTGCATTTGTATATTCACTTTGTCACAAAACTCAATGTCGATTGTTTGTCCGCCAAGGCTTTCTATTTTGTCAACGAGATTGCGATAATAGCCATATTCGCCGTCGAATTCAATGATATATGACAACTTTTTTTCGATTATATTTGCCTTGTCGACAGCCATCGCGACTGACGAGCTATACGCCCCGACAAGTCCGTTTGCGCCCAACTTTATTCCGCCAAAATATCTTGTCACAACCGCCAAAGTCATGCGGATATTTTTCTTTTTGAGAACGTCGAGCATTGGCGCGCCTGCCGTGCCTTGCGGTTCGCCGTTGTCCGAGCATTTCTGTTCGCTGCCAAGCTCGTTGGCTATCACGGCATAACAATTGTGCGTCGCATCGCTATATTTTTTCGCAATTATTTTGAGCTTTTTTTGCGCGTCATCAAGACTTTCAATTCCTACCAAAGTGGTAATAAAAGTCGACTTGTTGATTACAATCGTGTTGGAAAACTCATTTTCCACGCAAAAATAATTGCCGTTTTCACTCATTCGGTTACTACTTTTATATGAATTTTTTTGCCTTTGTGGAACACAAAACCGTTTGCCACTTGACTGTCGCTCAGGCAATAATCAAAAGCCTCGATTTTCTCATCGCCAATTTTGATACCACCGCCACCGATAAGATTGCGCGCCTCTGATTTGGACTTTACCACGCCAAGCTCAACCATAACATCAATGATATTGCGAATGTCGCTCGCGATAGTTTTTGTTGGCATTTCGTCTTCGCTTCCGCCGAAAGCGCCCTTGGCTTGATTGCGCGATTGCGTCGCGAGTTCTTCTCCGTGGACAATTTTTGTCACTTCGAAAGCGAGCCTTTCTTTCGCGGCATTTATGCGTTCGTCGCCAAATTTGCAAAGTTCTTCTATCTCAGCCACGTCAACATAGGTGAGCAATTTCAAGCATTTTTCCACGTCGGCGTCGTCGATATTTCTCCAATATTGATAGAATTCGTATGGCGTTGTTTTGTTTGGGTCGAGCCAAACCGCGCCTTTTTGTGTTTTGCCCATTTTTTTGCCTTCGCTTGTCGTCAACAAAGTAAAGGTCATCGCAAACGCAGGCTTGCCCTCTTTTCTTCTTATCAGGTCAGCGCCAGCAAGCACGTTGGACCACTGGTCGTCGCCACCGCACTGCAATTTGCAACCATAATTTTTGTAGAGATAGAGAAAGTCATAGCTTTGCATAAGCATATAGTTAAATTCGAGAAAAGACAGACCTTTTTCCATTCTTGACTTAAAACATTCCGCCGTAAGCATTTTGTTTACAGAAAAAAGCGAGCCGATATCTCTGATAAAATCAATATAATTGAGTTTGTCCAACCAATCAGCATTGTTGACCATTACCGCTGCATTTTCCCCGTCAAACGAGAAAAACTTGGACATTTGAACCTTGAAACAATCACAATTGTGTTGAATTGTCTCGTCCGTCATCATTTGGCGCATATCCGTTCTGCCCGACGGGTCGCCAATTTTGCCAGTGCCACCGCCAATCAAAACGATAGGCTTGTGCCCTGCCTTTTGCATATGACTCATCGCCATAAGCGCAAGGAAATGCCCCACGTGCAAGCTGTCCGCAGTCGGGTCAAATCCAATATAGAATGGAACGCTTTCGCTTCCAAGAAGTTTGTACAAATCTTCTTCGAATACAGTTTGTTTTACAAAGCCACGCGACCTCAAAGTGTCCATAATATTAGTTTTCGTTTCCATTTTTTGCTCCTAGTATATAATATTTTTATTATAGCACCAAAATATTGCATTGTAAACTTTTTTGGCAAGTTTGTCGGCAATTTGACGAATAAATAGCGGATAGTTTCTCAAACTAAAAATAAAAGCGTAAATTAAACGCGAAAAAGTGGAATTTGAACGCGTTTGACAATCTCGCAAGCGCAAATAAATAAAATATAGCAAACTGCAAAATTGCAAAACATAAAAAAATTTTGTCAAACAATCAAATTTGAACTCACAAAAAGGAAAGATTATGAAAAAAGCTTATTTCAAAACAAAAATAATTTTGGCATTTTGTCTCGCAATCTCAGTCGCTACCTTGGCATTTTCTTGCTCTAAACCGCCCCAACCGCAACACACAAGCTATTACACTCCCGACAATTTTATCACGTTGTCCAACTTTTCTTTGCGAACCAACCAAGAAGAAAACACAATAATTCACTATTCCAACGACAAAAGCAAAATATTATTCCACTCGTCCAAGTCAACCAAAACTCAACCGATTGACACCTTTTTTGTCTTTGGAACAAGCGTCAGCCAACAGCTTGTCGACGGAGTTTGGCAAGAAGTTTCTCAATCAAATGTGCCAGCGCACTTGCGTGTGATAAGGGACAAATGCGGGCTTGTTTTTACAAACATTCAACGCCAATTTATCACCGAGACAAGCGCCAACAAGTTCGCCGTCGATGCCGAGCATTTGTTTATGTCAGCCTTTCGCGAACACTATGAGCATTTTTTTGGCAAGGCGTATTCTGAGAGTGAGTTTCTCGAGGACTTTCACTCGACCGCGCCAGCGCTCTATGGCTCTTTTGGCGACTATGCAATCACGCTCGATTGCTCTCAACAAGACCACATTCGACTTGCAATTGTCAAAAATTCGACCGACACTGAGAAGGGTTTTCGCAACGAATTTGACTATTTCGATATCGACAAAACGCAAATAAAATTGCCACTTCCGCCCTTGGAAAATGATTGATATTCTTTACAATTTAATTTATTTATGTGTCTCGGCGAGTGGCAACGTTATCGAGAAAATTGTGCTATATTCCCCCTGCCCTGCGACATATTCGATATGACCGCCGTGCATTTCGACAATCTTTTTTGTTATTGACAAGCCCAAGCCCGTGCCGTGATTTTTCGTGCGCGAGTTGTCGCCCACTACAAACGGTTTGAAAATATCTTCCGCAACTTCTTTCTCAATGCCTTTGCCGTTGTCGGCAATTGTAATTGCGCATTTTGTATCGCAAATTGCTACTTTTACCGCAATTTTGACATTGCCATTGTTGTGTTTTATGCTGTTGGAAACGATATTTTCTATCGCTCTTTTGAATTGAATTTCGTCAATATCGCACTCAATTTTTTCTTCCGGAATGTCAATATCGAACTCAACTTTCATTGCATTTAGGCATTGCTCATATTTTTCGGCAAGATATTTGCGCATATATTCGCATATGTCGATGTTGATGCAAGTCAAAGCAAAGTTTGGATATTCCATTTTGCAATAGTCAAAAAACATATTTATCAAGCCGTTGAGACCGTCGGCTTTTTCGTCGATAATGTTGAAGTATTTCTGGAAGTCGTCCTGCGCAATCAGCCCGTCAGACAGCGCGCGAGTATAGCCCATGATTGCGGTAATTGGCGTCTTAAGGTCGTGTGAAATATCAGCGATAATTTTAAGTTTTTCGCCGTTAAGCGACTTTTCCGCTTGTCGGCTTTCTTCGAGCTTGGTTGACATCTCGTTGAAGTTGTGCGACAAATCAGAGAATTCCGTCGGTTCATAAATGTCCAAAGACTTTGTTTTTCCTGACTTTTTGATATCGTCAATCGCAAAATTTATCGAATCGAGAGGCTTTTTGACCTTCTCAGTAATACGGCGAGAAAACAGCACGATATCCACAACAAACGCGACAATAATCAGCACAAACGCAAGAATAGTGAGAACTTGCATAATTTTTTGGTTCGACTGCGTGATATAACCGCGGTGATAAACTATGACAGTTCTTGCCTCGTCAAATTGTGTTGTATAATTGTATTTTGACACTTGGAAGTTGTCGACTTCGCCCGACAAATATTGGAATTCTCGCTCGGAAAGTTGCATTCCGAGTGGCAAGCTGTTGGACGCTTTTACCGTATAATGTTCGTCCAAAATGACTACAAAATCTCGCTCGTGATAAGGTCCGTCATCGTCAAAAACGATGCTTTCCTTTTTGTTTTTGTCATCACTCGGCTCATAATAAACTCTTTTTCGATATTTGATAAAATATTCCATTTCGCCATTTTCGTCAAGATATGAACTGCTTTCAAAGTAACTTACAAGGCGCAAATCTTTGACCAAATCGACAAGTTGAGCGTTGTAAATGTTGACTTTTTCTGTCTTGCTGCTCGAATAAATGACCTTGCAATCTTTGTCCAGAACTTCATAATATCCATTTGGCGCAATGATTGTCGGGTCAATATCTTCAAAATCTTCCAACTTAAATTTGCGGAATTCGAATGTGGAATCAATGGCAGAACTGTTGTAAAAATAGTTGATAACCGACACGCTCACAATAAACAACGCCACGCAAATCAAAACCGTCGTCAGCACCATTGCGAGATAGTTTTTGATAATCAATTGGTGAATATTATTTCTTTTTTCTTTTTTTACGCGCTTTGTTTTGCAAGCTTTTTTCGGCATTTTTATCCTATTTTTATACTATTCTTATACTATTCTTATCCTGTTTTTATCCATTTTTGGAACAATATTTTCTATATACTTTTTTCTATTTTATATCCAAGTCCTCTCACGGTTATGAGATATTTTGGGTCTTTTGAGTTATCTTCTAGCTTCTCTCTCAACTTGGAAATGTACACCATTATCGTATTTTCATCACCTATGGTAAAATCGCCCCTTACAACTTCGTAAATTTGCGACTTGGTATATATTTTGCCAGGGTTGGAAAGCAACAACAAAAGTATCTTATATTCCGTCATTGTAAGCGGTATGCTTTGGTTGTCTTTTTTGAGCGTCATCGTGGCTGTTTCTACTGTCAAATCGCCATATGTCACCGCCGTCACCGCCTCGCATTCGCTCGCAATTTTGATTCTTCTGAGCAAGGCTTTTACTCGAGAAAGCACTTCCAACGGGTTGAAAGGCTTTGTAATATAATCGTCAGCGCCAAGCTCCAAACCAATAATTTTGTCATTGTCTTGCGTTTTTGCCGACGCGATAATAACTGGAATATCGCTGTATTGGCGCAACTTTTTGAGCAATTGATAACCGTCAAGTCGTGGCAACATAATATCCATTATCGCAAGGTCAATGTCGTTGTGCGCGGTCAAATATTCGAGCGCGGACTCGCCGTCATAAACTTGCTCGACGATATAACCGTCCGATTCCAAATACAATTGCAAAATATTTACAATGTCGATATCGTCTTCTATAATAAGTATTTTGTTTTTCATTTTGTTATCCTTTTGCGTTTTGTTATATTTTTGCTTATTAGTATTATTATTTTACCATACAAAGGTTGCAAAGTATATTCAAATTGCCAAAATTTTCTCAATTTTTTACTTTTGCGCGATATTTTCAATTGCATATTTTTCACAACAACGCAATTTGTCTTGTCGCCTTGAGATATTTTTTCAACTTTTCGTCGCTCTCAAAGCTTGGGTTTTCCGCAATTTTGTCGGCTTTTTCTTTGCACTCCAACAAAAATTGCTTGTTGATAAATGCGTTTGAACCGCTTCCGCTTTGTTTCACGCCCAGAAAGTCGCCATATCCGCGCAACTCCGCGTCAATTTCCGCGATTGCAAAGCCGTCATTGTTGTCGCGTAGCGCGAGCAAACGCTCGTTCTCGACGCTTTTCGCCGTGTGTAGAAAACAATACGCTTTCGAACAACTTTTTCTGCCCACTCTGCCACGCAATTGATGCAAGCCTGCCAAGCCAAATCGGTCGGCGTTCAGAATGCAAATTACCGTCGCGTTTGGACAATCAATGCCAACTTCTATAACCGTTGTCGCAATCAAAATTTTAATTTTTCCGTCATAAAAATTTTGCATAATCGCCGACTTTTCGCTGTCCTTTTGCTTTCCAAAAATCAAGCCTATCTCAACGTTTGGCGCAGTTTTTTCCAACTCTTTGTATAGCATTTTCGCCGAATAAATTTCCAGCCCTTCGCTGTCTTCGACCAGCGGGCAAACGATATAAGCTTGCTCGCCATCGGCAATTTTCTTGAACAAAAATTTGTACATTTCGCGCAAATTGTTTTCACCGATAACAAATGTTTCGATATTGTCGCCCGTGCCTTCGCGAGCGTCGAGCGTAGACAATTCTATTTCGCCAAAAACTTGCAGCGCCATCGCGCGCGGAATCGGAGTCGCGCTCATGATAAGTGTGTCGATGTCTTGCGACTTACTCTCAAGAATACTTTTTTGTCGCACGCCAAATTTGTGCAACTCGTCAATGACCACAAAACTCAAATTGCGGAATTTCACCCTGTCGCCGATGACAGAATGTGTGCCGACAAGGATATCAATTTCTCCGCGCGCGAGCCTGTCAAGGATATCTTTCGTTTTCTTTGCGCTGACGCTTGCGGTCAAAAGTTCAACCACGCAATCATCGCCAAACAATGACTTTATCGTCTTGTAATGTTGTGTGGCAAGAATTTCTGTCGGCGCCATAAGACACGCTTGGAATGCATTTTTGACAGCGAATATCATTGCCAAAATCGCGACAACCGTTTTGCCACTGCCAACGTCGCCGAGCAACATTCTATTCATTGGCTTGTCGTTTTGCAGTCCGCAAATAACTTCTTGTAATGCAGTTTTTTGGCTTTTTGTCAACTCATAAGGCAAGCGAGATATTTCCGTTTGTATTGCGGTTATATCTTTTGTATATAAATTCGCTTTTTTTGTTGAAAGCATTTTTTTGTTAATTTTGTATGACAAAAGTTGATAAACGAGTTCTTCTTTCGCCATTCTTTCTCTTGCAAAGCTCACGTCATCCGAGCAGTCAGGAAAATGAATTTTCTGGAGAGCTTGCGCAAAAGTCATTGTCTCCCACTTGTCCAACAAGCTTTGTTGATAGAAGTTTGCAAGCGCGCCACCGAGAAAATTGCGGAAGCTTGCCTGCCCTATTTCTCCGCGCAAAGAATAAATTGGAACAATGCCTTGCAGGCGTTTTCCGCCCTCCCTTTTCTCAAAGCTTGGGTTGCATAGTTCCATTTTTTTGTCTTTGATATTTATTTTGCCCCAAAAATTATACTCGCTTTCGCTGTCCAATTGCGCGCGCAAAAAAGGCGCGTTGAACCAAACTAATTTTATTTTTCTGCCGTCACAATCTAGTGTCGCCGTAAACATATTGAACGCGGCTGACTTGCGGAAAACATTGCCGATTGACGACAAAAAACCGTGCAGCAAAACATATTCGCCCTGCGTCACGTTGTCCAACTCGGCATAATGCGTCATATCGAAAAAGTCGCTCGGAAGAAAATTCACCATGTCGTCCACGGAAAATATTTCGAGCTTTTCCAACTTGGAAAGCGTCTTTTCGCCAACGCCTTTGATATCTAACAATTCCATAATATTATTCTACAATATTGTCGCAAAAATAGCAACAACCTTTGACCTTTCTGCCAAATCAAAATTGCTCAAGCGCCGCGCTCGCCACAACAAAGACTTTCACAAAAATAT
>JAVXBP010000037.1:0-13456 GCA_036659935.1 Clostridia bacterium | reverse complement strand
CTTTTTTTGCGTCATTGTCAAATTCTACTCCGCCATTGACGTCCCAAGTCACAGGATTGTGACATTCTGGGCACGCGTGTGTGCAACCTGCGACCCACAGAACCACTCTCAGTCCGTCGCCATTCAGCATATCGTCTTTTGTAATGTTGTGATATCTCATAATTACATACTCTTCCTATCTTTTATTTCTGCCATTTTTGCCGCGTTGAGACGAGTGTCCCCCTTCACGCGAGAATATGACAAATAGCCATTCATACGGTCAATTTTGGTAAGGTTTTTGCTTCCGCAAACAGGACAAACGTCCATTTCCAACTCTTGATGTCCACAGTCGTCACAATATGACAAGCTGAGATTGATGCCTTCATACAAGCCCATTTCCATCGCGCGGTCAACAAGCGTTCTTATCGCGCCTTTGTTGTAATCAATCGGATATTTTACATATTGAATCTTGCCGCCATTCATCAAATTCCAGAAACGATTTTCGAGATTTTGCTTTTGAATTGGAGTAATTTCTTCTGACACGTGGCAGTGGAATGAGTTGCTGACATATGGTCGGTCGCTTACGTTCTTGACAATGCCATATTTCTTGCGGAATTGTTCAATTTGCAGTCCGCAAAGATTCTCCGCTGGCGTGCCATACAATGCGTACAATCTTCCGTCGGCAACCTTGAATTCGTTGACTTTTTTGTTGATATGTTCCATAACTTCGATTGCAAATTGTCCGTCTTCTACAAGTGACTTTTGGTTGTGAATCTCTTGCAATTCGTTCAAAGCCGTGATGCCAAACGATGCGGTGGCTGGCTTGAGCAATGGAGCGATTTTGTCGTTATATTTCAAATTTCCGCCATAGAAACCACCTTCGCAATAAGCGAGCGGATTGGTTGACGCGCGCATTTGACCGAGATATTCATATGTTCTGAGGTGCAATTGACGGATAAGCTCGAGATAATAGTCGAGGACTTCGTAGAAGTCTTTTGACTCGTGTTTAGCTTTTGCGTATATCATTGGCAAGTGCAAACTTATCGCGCCAATGTTGAATCTTCCTACAAAGATAGGCTTGTCGTTCTCGTCGGCAGGTTCCATTCCTCCGCGCTCAAAATAAGGCGAAAGAAAAGCTCGACAGCCCATCGGAGAGATAGGTTCGCCATACTTTTTGTAAATGCTCGCAACATAGCCGTCGCCCGTAAGGCTGAGCCAGTCAGGATACATTGTCTTGGACGAACACTCAATGCCCGCCTCATAAACGTCACGCAATTCTTTGCCTTCTCCGTGCAAATTTTTGTCGAAAAGAAAGACAACTTTTGGGAAAAGCACTGGCTTTTTGCATTCTTTTTTGCCTTGTCCGTTTTTGCGAACTTCCAACAGCGCAATAGCCGCCATTTTGCCAAATTTGTCACACGCAAGCCCTGCCGAAACTGTGATAAAAGGATAATCGCCACGGCTAGACGCGACAGTGTTGAATTTGTATTCCCAACCTTGGAAGCCTTGCATATAGTCATTCTTGACGTCATTTGTGGCTTCTTTGTCCGCAAGCTCGTCGCTTACGCCAAGGTTTTTGTATTTGTCGAATTGTCTCTTATAAGTTTTTTCTGCGTAAGGCGCAAGCAACTTGTCCACTTGCGGAACGGTAAAGCCGCCATATTGTTGACTTGCCGCGCTGAGAACAATGTCTCCGATTACGTCGAAAGCCACGTCGAGTGACTTTGGCTCGTTGTACCAAATGTTGCCCATCTCAAAGCCGCCGCGCAAAACTCTGCCGACGTCAAAAAGACAGCAGTTCATTGTGTCGCGACGCGCCGACATATCATGGATATATATATAGCCGTCTCTGCAAGCCTGCATTTCTTCTGTCGTCAAGAAAAACTTTTGATAGAGTTCTTTGTTCAATTGATTGAAAATCAAGCTTCTTTTTGTCGAAACAAGCGCGCTGTCCGCGTTGCTGTTTTCTTTGTCGCCGATATACATTATCGCTTGACTTTTTTTGTATACTTCGTCCAACATATGCACAAAGTCTTGCTTGTAATTGCGATAGTCTTTGTAACTTTTCGCTACGATTGGGTTGACAGCTTCGAGAGCAAATTCTACGATATTGTGCATTTCGCTAATCTGAATTTCTTCTTTATTCATCGCTTTGACTCTGTCGTCGACAAATTTGCAAATAAAATCTATGTCTTGTTGCGTAAATGTTATCAATGCGCGATAAGCCGACTTATTCACAGCCGTAATTACCTTTTGTACGTTATAGTCTTCTCTTGTTCCATCTTTTTTGATTATCTTTATCATAATGCTCCCTTCTCCTTATCGTAATTTAGATTATAGCACTATATATTGCTCAACGCAACACTTTCTGACAAATTATTTTAATTTTTTTATAATTACACCACAACATATAGTATAACATCATAAAATTTTATCAATATAATGTGTATTTTTACAAAATGGTTTTATTCACAAAACACGCTTATTTGTGCATAATTATAGAATTTTGAAATAAAATAAAATAACAGTTGACAAATTTTGCTGTGTTTTTTCGACGAAAATATTCGATTCGCAAACAACTCCCCCTTTTCGCAACTTTTTGCCCGCGCAGTTTTGTGCATAATTATTTGTATCACAAAAAAAGTAAACAAGAAGCAAAAAAATAAATTTTTGCAATATATTTTACAAATTCGCTCACACTATTTGCGTGAAAAAGTTTTTGTTAAGAAAAATTGTAACAAGTCAATTGTTGTTTGCAATCATTTTTTTGTTTGCGAGCGGTATGTTTTTGCCGTTCGTCTTTTTGCGCGACAAAGCGATTGCGGAAAGTCAAAATTTTGCGCGCGACCAACTTGCAGAATTATCCACAAGCCAAAACTTGACTTGCAATCAACTTGCCAAATTATCCGCAAGCCAAAACGCGACTTGCTCGACAAGACACTTCTCTCATTCTTTCGTTGACGGACAAGACGAGATAAATGTTTTTTCTTCTTCTGGCGCTACAGTTGCAAAATTGCAGAAAATCTCGACTTTTTGCACAAGTTTCGTCACGTCGGGCGAGTCTCGCAGTCACAACATCGCCCTTGCCACAAGCAACTTCAGTTGGCGAACAGTTGGCGACAAAGAGGAAGTTTCTTTCAACAAAATTGTTGGAGCTCGTCGCGAGGACCGAGGTTACGCAATCGGGAAAGTCATTTTTGACGGAGAATATATCAATGGCGTTGGCGGTGGCGTTTGTCAAGTGTCCAGCACGCTTTACAACGCTTGGATAAGGGCAAATCTCGGTGTAATTTCCGCGCGCGCCCACTCGTTGCCGACTTCTTATTGCGAGCTGTCGCAAGACGCGACGGTCAGCGACCTGATTGATATGGTTCTTGTCAACAACTCAGGTTTCGACCTTGTAATCAATGGCTACACGCGCGACAAAAACTTAACTTTCGACATTTACGGCAAGCCAAGCGACTTCGATATTCAAATCAAAACGCGCGTGCTCGAATATCTTCCCGCCCCGCAAACTATCATTCAATATGTCACAAGCCTTGACGAGTATGACACAAAAACGATAGAAAACAACGAGCAAATCGCGATTGTTCGCGAAGGGAAAATCGGCTACAAATCATACGCGACTATGCAATATTTTGTTGACGGCAAACTCGCGCAAGAAAGAGTTTTCCGCAGAGACGTTTATGCCCCAGTCGCGCGCAAAATTTGCAAAATTGCAAAATAAATAGCATACAATATGGTTGCAAAACAATCATAAACAAAATAACAAAGTTTGTAGAAGAATAAAGTTTCTGACTGGCGTATTTTTAAAGTAATATATATAAATAGTTTAATTTTTAACAATTTTAATTTTTTTTATTTTCCCTATTGCATTCGACATTTTCGCGTGTTATAATATAACTATGGACGAACAAATTGACATTGGCAAGCCACGCAAGTTTTGTGGCAAGCTTGGCGCTGTAATAGGCTACTTTGGCATCATTGGGGTTCTCGCATCATTTTTCTTGGTGCTTACTCCTGTGGTGAACTTTCTTGCGATTGGCGTGCTGCTTATGATTGTTATTTGCACTTTCGGTTTGATTTTCGTGTTTGTGCCCGACTTTGGAAAGGCATTCGACAACACAGAAGTTTTCACTGCCGAAATTACTGCATTTAGCGAACAATATGCGCTGACAATTATTCTCGTCACTTTGGCAATTCTTGTCCTTGCGCTCGCGTTGACATTCTGTCTCAAAGGAACAAAAAAATTCAAACGCGTCGCTGGAAATCAAGTTGTAACGATAGCTTTAACTCTTGTGTCGCTGGTTCTTTATTTTGTGTCGCCGATGATTACTAAATTCTTTGCTTCTTGACACTTTGCTATTATTGACATAACACGAAAACGCTGTCACGTCTATTACATAAGATACAATACAATATAAATTAATGCAAAAACATATCACAATCAACAATTGCAACAAAAAAATTAAGTTGATACAAAACGCAACCACTGCCCGTCCGCTATTAAATAAATTAAAATACAATACAAATTAATAAAATGCAAGCCCCTGTCGCGCAATTGCGACATACAATATATACTGCGACATACAATAAAAAGGAGCACAAAAATGACAATAAAAATAAGACGCAAATTATTTTCTTTTCCAGTCAGCTATGAGATAAAAAACGAAGAAACCGACCAAGCTGTTTACAAGGCGAAAGGCAAAGCTTTCAGCCCGACAGGAAAGGTTTTTCTCAGAACGGTTGACGGCGACAAGCTTATACTTATCAAGCACAAACTATTCCAAATAAGGTCAAAATATAGCGTTTACAATATGGACAAAGAGTTGGTCTTTACATTGAGAAACAAGTTTTCCGCCAAAAAGAATTTCGAACTCACCGACTGCGCCGACGCTTTGGATATCAGAAACACAACTTTCGGCATCGATTGGACTTATTCAAAAAACGGCGTTGATATCGCAACAATTCACAAAGACTTAATCAATCTTACGAGCGTATTCAAGGTGACAATTTTGGACGAAAAAGAAACCGACCTTGTGGTGGCGACAGTCCTTGCGATTGACCGCTGCTTCAGCAAACGCGACAACAATTCATACAATTAATTTCTCCTTTTTTTCTCTCCTATATCCAACAAAAAAGATTGCTCTTGTGGCAATCTTTTTTTGCTTTGTTGTTTAATTATATTTATTTTTAACATTTCGCATAAATACACGATTACTTTATCGCCCACCGCATTTTTGTCGAATGAGCGCGTGGGTTGACGTTGCACTCTTGCATTGACGGACGAATCACGTCGCGCGCGACTTGGCTATACTCGCCGTCGGCGCACTGCGCCTTAAAAGCCTTTTTGACAAGTCTATCTTCGCCAGAATGGAAAGTCAGAATTGCGACGCGTCCGCCAACTTTCAACACTTTTGGCAACTTTTCCAAGAATTCTTCCAAGACGGCAAACTCGCTGTTTATCTCGATTCGCAATGCTTGAAAAACTCTTTGGCAAGACTTTTTGACAGTGTCGCTTCTGTCTTTTTTTGGCAAAAACGCCAAGGCTTCTTCTATCACCGCATAGAGTTGTCGAGTGGTTTCTATCTCTCCGCCCTTGTTGAAAGTTCGCATAATTCCTTTGGCAATTTGTTCGGCGTATGGCTCGTCGGAATTTTCGACAAACAAATGCACAAGCTCCATATAATTCAATTGGCGCAATCTCTCTGCGGCGGTTTCTCCGCTTGTCGGGTCAAGTCTCAGGTCAAGTTTTCCGTCGCGCTTGTAAGTAAAACCACGCTCTGGGTTGTCAATTTGCATTGACGACACGCCCAAATCAGCAAGGATAAAATCGAATTTTTCGTTTGGAGCAATCTCGTCAAGGTTGGCAAAATTCATTCTTTTGATTGTGAGAATGTCCTCGCCAAAGCCCAACGCTTGCAGTCTCGCCTTTGTTTTTTCTGACTCAATCGGGTCAACATCTGTCGCAAAAAGGTGACCTTGACCTTGCAAACATTCAAGCATTCTTTGAGTGTGACCGCCATAACCTAGGGTTGCGTCAAGCCCAACTTGCCCGGGTTTTATTTGCAAAAATTCGACAATCTCGTTCACGCAAATTGGAATGTGCATTCCTGCGGGAGTTTTGCCCTGCTGGATAATTTTCGCAACGTCATCTTGATATTTTTGCGGATTGAGTTCTTTATATTTTTCTTGGAAAGCGCGCGGGTGCGTGCCGTTGTAGCGAACACGGCGCTTGTGCTCTTGTTGCTCGCTTTCGCAATTTTGCTCGTCGACTTGCGTTTTTTCTATTTTTTCTTTTTCCATTTTTTCCTGCTTGTTGATATCTTTGATATATTGTTGATATAATAATAGCACAAAAATTCTTTGCGCGCAACCGCTGGGCAATTCCTGCGCAAAATATTCCATTTGCTATTGACAGCGCGCGGTTTCTATTGTATTATAGGATATGTGGCGTATTGCTGACCGCAATTTGCGAATGTTTTGCAATCACGCAGCAAAATTGCAAAACTCGCCCACTATGTCGCGTTATTGCGCGTTTTGAATTGTCAAATTGTAAAAAATTGTCGCGTATTAGCGCTTTCCAAAAAATAAAAAACATTGATTAGGAGAATTTTATGTGGTACGAAAATGATTACCGAAGAATTTTTATGGATATGCATCTCAACGATTCCAACGACGAATATCTTTCGAAGTTGAACCTTGACAGTTTTGTAGCGTCGCTTGTTGACGCGGACGTTTCGAGCGTTGTTGTCAAGGCAAAGTCGCACGCTGGCTTGCATTATTGGCCGAGCGAATATGGAAGAATGCACTCGACGCTTGAGAAGCGCAACCTTGATTATGTCGGTGAAATGTCGAAAAAATGCCACGAACACGGCATAAATGTCATTCTTTATTTTTCGCAAACCTATGACAATTACGCATACGAAAAGCATATTACTTGGCGTCAACGCACGCAAGTTGGCACGCCGTCAAAGCTTGATTTTGGGGCGCAAAAAGGAAGATATGGCATTGTTTGCCCAAACAACAAGCATTATCAAAAATATTGCCACGAGATTTTGACCGAGCTTGCCACAAAATATGAGTTCGAAAGCATTTTTATGGATATGCCTTTTTGGTCAAGAATTTGTTATTGCCCAAGTTGCCAAGCAAAATATCTCAGAGAACAACATCGCTTTTTGCCACTTATTTGGCGATATAGCAGTCCAAAATGGCACAAATTCCAATCAGCGCGCGAAAGATGGATTGACGAATTTATGGCTGGCAACACAAAGGCTATCAAAGACGTCAAGCCTGAGATTTCGATTGAACACAACATGGCTGCCGTCGGTCTCAACTGGTATTACGCCAACAACGAGACGCAATTCCGCAACTCAGATTATGCGAGTGGCGACTATTACGGCGGATATTTGGAACAGACTTTTATGTGCAAATTTTACAACAATATGACGCTCAACAAGCCTTTCAGCTACATAACTTCGCGTTGTGACAACTCGCTCTACAACCACACCGTCACGCGCACTTATCACGACTTGTTGATACACGATATGAACGCGCTCGTCCACGGCGGAGCTTTTTCGATTTGTGACGCGATGAACCCGGACGGAACAATCAGCGACAAAGTTTATCACAACGAGATAAAACAGCTTTTCGCGACGACAAAACCAGTTGAAAAATTCGTCTCTGGCGACATTCTTTGCGATGTGGCGATTTGGTATAACACGGAATATAAGGTCAACAAAAATTTCGTGCAATCGCCGTTTAATATCGCGCAAATAATGCTCGATTACAACATAGCTTTTGACGTTATCGGCAGCAAAAACCTTGCCACGACAAAGGCGCAAGTCATTTCTATCAACGACATTCAAGCCATAACCGACGACGAAGTCGCGACCCTTGACAGCTATGTGCGCAACGGCGGCAACCTTTTTGTAACGGGCGCTCTTGGCAACAGCAAAAAGTTCGAAGAATTGGTCGGCGTGCAACTCAACGGCTCGTCGCCATATCTCTACACCTATCTCAGACCGAACGGACAAAGCGACATCTTCGAGGACTTCGACGACAGCAGTCCATTCCCAGTCAACAACACCGCTTTGGAGGCGACAGTTGTCGCGGACGGCGTGACAGTGTTGGCGACGTCAACTTATCCTTACACACTGCCAAGCACGCACGATTTTGCGGCGATTCACACCAACCCACCGGGCATCAACACTGACTTGCCGGCAGTAATCAAAAGAAAGCTCGGCAAAGGCAACATTATTTGGTGCGCGTCTCCGATTGAGTTGATGACAGCCCACAATTGCAAAAAAACAATCGCGCGTCTCATTATGTCACTGCTCGACAAACGCGAATTTGAGTCCAACGCGCCGTCTTTTGTCGAAGCGCTCAAATGGACAAAAAATGGCAAAACATATTTGTCGCTTGTCAATCAACAAGTCACCACACCAATTTATCCAATTGACAATATAGAACTTACGCTCGACAAAAAATATGCAAATGTCTCAATCGTCGCGCAAGACTCCGCGACAACTGACGGCGAAAAAACTGCGACCGCCAACGGCGAAAAAGTAGCGAAAACCGAAACAACCGCGACAATCGAAAAAACCGCGACCGCGAAAAACGACAGCGACAAAACATTGCAAGCCAATCTTGTTATCTCTGAGAAAGACGGCAAAACTGTCATCAAAGTTCTTTCTCTCAACGCCTTTGCCGTCATCGAATGTTGCTGACAACTTGTTAATCGACAGCACAAAAACAACAAAAGCCACCGACAAATAGGACTTGCTGAAAAACCTGCTTTGCAATGACTTCTACAACATATAACGCAAGCGAGCCTTTGCAAGATTAGTACAAAAATAGCCGTTGGAATATTGCTTTCCGACGGCTATTTCAATTTCTATTAATTTTGATTGGTTAGTTGCTTTTTTTGATTTGTTACTAACTTCTTTTTATTTTGATTGTCACTTTTTATTGTTGATTTTTCTTTGTAGCTTTTACTTTTCAATTTCAAAAAGAGTTACTGTTGTTAACGTTGTTTTACACTTTCCAAACGAATTCTTTTTGGTTGTTTAGTTCATCAACATACGGTCATTTGCCATTGCGCTGCCCGCGACTTCCTCGAATTTTTTGAGAAGCATATCGACTTTGAGCGCTTTCTTTTCTTCGCCGTTGACGTCATAGATTATGCGACCTTCGTGCATCATAATGAGACGATTGCCATATTTTATGGCGTCTTTCATATTGTGCGTGATCATAAGTGTTGTAAGCTTGCCGTCGCCAGCGATTTCGTCCGTCAAAGCGAGCACTTGCGCTGCTGTTTTCGGGTCAAGCGCGGCGGTGTGCTCGTCGAGCAAAAGCAAGCGCGGTTGGACGAGCGTCGCCATAAGCAAGGTCAAAGCTTGGCGTTGTCCGCCACTGAGCAGTCCTACTTTTGCGGTCATTCTGTCTTCCAAGCCGAGCCCAAGACGGCGCAATTGTTCATAATAGAAAGCCTTTTCTTGCTTTTTGATTGCCCATTTGAGCGTTCTGTGTCTGCCACGGCGATAAGCGAGCGCAAGGTTTTCTTCGATTTCCATGTTTGCGGCAGTGCCCATCATTGGGTCTTGGAAAACTCTTCCAAAATATTTTGCGCGTTTGTCTTCGCCAAGGTCAGAGATTTCCATTCCGTCCAACAAAACCTTGCCAGTGTCCACGCCGTAAACTCCGCTTATCATGTTGAGCAGAGTAGATTTGCCAGCGCCGTTGCCACCGATAACGGTGATAAAGTCGCCGTCATGAATCTCCAACGATATGTCGAGCAAAGCCTTTTTCTCATTGATTGTGTTTGGGTTGAAAGTCTTGTAAATGTGTTCGAGTTTAAGCATTTTGTCCCTCCTTCTTTGTCGCGGTTGCCCCATTGGAAGTGGTCGCAAGATTCAATCTCTCCAACTTTGCAAGATATTCGACTTTTTCTTCTTGTGGAAGTTTGGACATATATTTGTCAATCATTTTTTTGCTTTTTGCGTTTTGTCTGTTGAGACGAGCGAGAAAATTCTTCTCGGCTTTCGTTCTTTCTTTTGCAAGAATAATTTCTTCTTGCGCCTTATATTTTTCGCGCAATTTTATCTCGTTTTCTTTCTTGGTGGCATTCGCAATGATTTCTTGCTCAGCCATTTTTTTGCGTTCTGCAAGCAAGTTTTCTTGCTCAGCTGGCGAAAGCGCGTTGAACTTTTCTTCGTCCTTTGCGACTTTTGCATCGACAATCGCCTGAGCCTTGTCCGCCTTGAGCTTTTCTTTGGCTGACTTAATCTCTTGCTTTTTGTCTTCTTTTGCTTTGCGAATTGCGAGAACTTCTTGCTGTTCTTTGTCTGTCATCAACAAGAATTTTGTATCTTTTTTCTCTTGCGATTTTTTCTTGAACTTATATTTCGCTTGCTTTATCGCAGGCAAACTGAGCGCGATAACAACGATAATCGCCGTGAGCAACTTTGTGTCTGACGGCTTGAAAAAGTCGACATATAGCACAAGCGTGATAACAATTCGATAGATTATACTGCCGACAACAATGCCCGTGAGCTTGCCCCAGAATGAGCGAGCGCGCATAAATATCGTCTCGCCAATGATAACTGACGCAAGACCGATTACGATTGCGCCAACGCCCATTGAGACGTCAGAATAGCTTTGTTGTTGCGCCACAAGCGCGCCAGAAAGCCCCACGAGCGCGTTGCTGATAACAAGCGCCATGATAGTAGTGCTGTCGGTGTTTATGCCTTGAGCGCGACACATATGAGCGTTTGCGCCCGTCGCGCGAATCGACGCGCCAAGTTCCGTGCCAAAAAACCAATAGAGTCCTCCGACGACAACGCCGCACGCAAGCACCGCTACAATAATAGTCGCGTAGATTGACTTAATCTCGAGCCCTTTTGCAATGATAGATATCAAAGTTGGCATTTTGAGCATTGAGATGTTGGAGTTGTCGCTCATAATTCTAATATTGATAGAATATAGCGCAATCATAGTAAGAATGCCCGCCAAAATTGGTGGAATGTGCAACTTTGTGTGCAACAAACCTGTCACAAGTCCTGCCGCTCCGCCAGCCAAAGTCGCGATAAGTGTCGCCACCAAAGGGTCAATGCCCTTTGTAATCAACACTGCCGCCACTGCGCCGCCACAAGCAAAACTGCCTTCTACTGTCAAGTCAGCAAAATCAAGCAATCGGAATGTGATATACACGCCGAGCGCGAGCAAAGCCCACAAAAGCCCTTGATTAACGCCACCTAACAATGTGTCAAAAAATGCCATTTCTTTCTCCTTGGAATCTATCGCCAAGTCTCAACCTGACGGTCAAGGCGCGCCAACCATGTGAACGCGCCCCGACTTAATTTTTCTATTTCGTTTTCTATATCATTTATATTTTTTTACAAAAATTTCTATACTTTATCTTTTTTTGTTATAAAGCTTTTTTCTATGTTGTTTTTCTATATTATTTTTTCAACATATCCTTAACAGCTTGCGGAATAACAAAGTTTATATCCGCGGCAAAAGGCTCATTTATATAGAGTTCAAAAGATTTGCTCATCTCATATTGAATTTCTGTTGTCTTTTTGCCAGTGAACAAAATGTCAAAAGCCATTTTTGCAGTTTGCTTGCCAAGTCCGACATAATCTGCGCCAAGACTTGCAGTCCCACCGTCAACAGCCATATCAACCGCGCCACAAACTACTGGGAGCTTTGCGCCGTCCTTGTTTTTGGTGTGAACTGTCGCCATAGCGTTGGCAAGTTTGTTGTCAGTAGGAAGATAGACGATATCGCATTTGCCGTCAAAACCGCCAAAAGCCGTTTCTATTTCCGTCAATTCTGCGATGCCTTTTTCCACAACGACGATATTTCTCTTTTCCGCCTCAGCCTTAATCGCTGCAAATTGCACTTTTGAATTTGTCTCATTTGTCGTATAAAGCACGCCAATTCTCAGGTCAGCGCCCGACTTTCCGACCATTTTTTCTATCAAGTCAACTTGCTTGTCCATCTCGCCCATATCCGACGTGCCAGTAACGTTGCCGTTGAGAGCAGGGTCGGTGTAAGAGCCAATAAGGTTCGAGCCAACAGGGTCGGTGACAGCGGTGAACAAAACAGGAATTTTGCTGTCTTGCGTCGCGCCAGCGAGTTGTTGAGCCGCGCCAGTAGCTATGCCAAGCAATAAGTTGTAATTTTTTGCGACAAAGTTGTTGGCGATTGACGTCATCGCGGCAGTATCATTGCTTGCGTTTTTGATGTCAAAGTGAACAGTTTTGCCTTTTTCGCCCATAAGTTTTGTAAGTTCGTCACGGAAAGCGGCGTTTGCTTTGTCGAGCGAGCCGTGCTCCAATTGTTGACAAATGCCGACAGTATAGTCCGCTTTTGGAGAGCAACCAACAAAAGCGAATGTCGCTCCTGCGATTGAACATATCAATAACAATGTAATAATTATTTTTTTCATATTTTCACCTCTTATTTGTTGGCAAGCGCTTTGACAGCGTCCGGAATTGTAAAGCCAATTTTATTTGCCACTTCTTCATTCATAGCAAATGATACTTCTTTAATTCTTTGAACTGGAATATCGCCAGGGTTTTTGCCGTTTATCAAAATATCAAAAGCCATTTTTGCGGACAACTTCCCAAGTTCTTTGTAATCAATGCCATATGTTGCCACGCCAGAAACCAAGTGTGGTCCAATTTCTCCCCACACAATAGGCTTTTTGATTGACTCTTTGTTGATATTCATAATGTTTGGAGACGCGTTGGATATCGTGTTGTCAGTTGGCAAATAAATAACGTCACAATCTGCCAATTGCTTGAAAATTGCCTCGATATCATTTCTGTCAGTAACCGATTTGTCAACAAGCTCCACGCCGTCAACGTCGCAATATGCTTTGAGAATATCTCTTTGAACAATAGAATTTTTCTCATTTGCCATGCGAAGAAAACCGACTTTTTTGACTGTTGGCACAAGCATTTTGATAAGCTCATATTGCTTGTCGATAGGGTTCATATCTGACGTGCCAGTAACGTTGCCGTTTTCCAACAACTTTTCTGAGTTGAAGTCAGTCACAGCCGTCGCCACCACTGGCAATTTGTTGTCAGCAGTCGCGCTTGCGGCGGATATCGCCGACGGAGTCGCGATAGCGTAGATCAGGTCAACGCCTTGCGACGCCATAATTCCTGCAATGTTGTTTGCTTGAGCTTGCTCGCCCGACGCTTCTTTTTGGCTGTAACGAACAGTCTTTCCAGCGCCCTTTATCAAGCGGTTAAACTCCTCAATAAAGCCGTCTTCCGCGTCATTTAACGCAGGAATATTGACATATTTGCTTATTCCGATAGTAAAGTCAGCCTTGGGCGAACAAGCGCCAAAAGCGAAAATACCACAGAACACCATACACAAAGTTAGAACAAGTATAAAAGATTTTTTCATAGTATTTCTCCCATAATAGTATTTATTATATATTATGCTTCTCTCAATGTCA
>JAVXBP010000036.1:0-14363 GCA_036659935.1 Clostridia bacterium | reverse complement strand
GCAAGTTTTCTATCAGCGCGACTTCTTGTTTTTCTGTCGCGGAAAACTCTTTGACAATCGCAGGAATTGTCGCCAGCCCTGCCGACAAACTTGCGCGATAGCGTCTTTCGCCAGCGACAAGCTTATATTTCGAGCCACACTTTGTGACAATGACAGGTTGGAGCACACCATAATTTTTGATAGAGCTCGCAAGCTCGTCCAACGCGTTTTGGTTGAAAACTTTGCGCGGTTGGTCGCTGTCCGCCACAATCAACGATATGTCCAACTGCGTGATTGACATTGCGTTTGGCAAAGTTGTATCTTGTGGAAGTGTCTTGTCGAATGACAAATTTTCGTTGTTGGGCGTATCCATAAAAATCTCCTTTGTATGTGTCGGGCAAAATCGTGTCGCAAAAGAAAGTGTGTCCGTTGCTATTTTTTTGCAAAAAGCTCAATTTGCGTTCGCGAAAAAAGTTTATTTTGCGAGTGGCGCAAGTCGCGCTTTGTTTTGTCCGCGCGGATATTTCTCGTTTGTTTTTCTTGTTTTTTTGATTACGCACAGCGCGCGCTCGTCGTTGTTGGGCAGTCGAGTATTAAAAATTTCGTCGATAGCGCAACCGAGTTCTTTGAATGCAAAGTCGCACTGATTGAGTTCTTCGCCAGCGTTCGCCCCTTTGTAAGCGACCAACTTTCCGCCAACTTTGAGCAGTGGAATTGTATATTCCAACAGCGTTGGCATTGGCGCGACCGCGCGAGCGACGCACACGTCGAAAGTTTCGCGATTGGCAATTGCAAAATCTTCCGCGCGCGAGTGCAAAAATTCGCAATTTGTGAGTTGCAATTCTTCGACTACGGCTTCGATGAATTTTATGCGTTTGTCCAGGCTGTCCACAAGACAAAAGCGCGTGTCAGGCATCAAAATCGCGAGCGGTATGCTCGGAAAGCCCGCTCCGCAACCAATGTCGCAAACGCTTTGCCCCGCTTGAATAAACTTTCCGCCAATGGCGCTGTCGACAAAGTGTTTTATCTCGACGTCGGGCTTCTCGGTGATTGCGGTAAGGTTGAATCTGCCATTCCATTCGGTCAAAATATCATAATATTTCTCGAAAAGGGCGCAAGCTTTTTCCGCGTCTACGCTTGCAAAGTTGTTGGCGATAAAGTCAGCTAAAATTTTCATTTGTAATTCTCCAAACAAATCATCAATACGACAATGTCGGCAGGCGATACGCCCGATATGCGCGACGCTTGTCCGACGTTGGTTGGACGAATTTTGTCCAACTTTTGCTTGGCTTCCAAGCGAATGCCTTTCTGGGAAAGATAGTCAAAGCTGTCAGGAATAAGAATTCTTTCCATATCGTTGAAGTCGCTTATATCAGCGTTTTGTTTCTTGATATAACCGTCATATTTGAGCAAGGTTGACACTTCCGCAAGGGCGCGTGGGTTGAGCGAACTCAACTGTTCAAAGCTCGCGCGCAACTGTTCTGGCGCGATTGTCGGACGGCGGAGCATTTCTCGGAAAGTCAAGCCGTTGTCAGGAATTGGCTCGCCGATAGAGTTGAAAAAGTCGGCGAATTCGCTTGGCTTTACGCGCTCGTCAAGCGCCTTGTTGGCGGTCGCCATTGCCGAGAGCTTGTCTTGATAGACTTGCCACCGCTCGTCGGTCACAAGCCCAATTTCTCGTCCAAGCGGCGTGAGACGGTCGTCGGCGTTTTCTTGTCTGAGATTGAGACGATATTCCGCGCGCGCGGTCATCATTCGATAAGGCTCATTTGTGCCTTTTGTGACAAGGTCGTCGATAAGCACTCCAATATATGACGTGTCGCGACCGAGCGTTACAAACGGCTTGCCCGTGAGCATACGGCTTGCGTTTATGCCTGCGACAAGCCCTTGCGCGGCGGCTTCTTCATAACCGCTGCTGCCGTTTATTTGTCCGGCGAGAAAAAGCCCCTTGACCGACTTTGTCATAAGCGCGTTGTTGAGACAAAGCGAGTCAATGCAATCATATTCTATCGCGTAAGCGAACCGCATTATGCGACAATTTTCCAGTCCAAGCACAGAGTGATACATTTGCAATTGCACGTCGAAAGGCATTGAGCTTGACATTCCTTGCGCGTACATTTCGTTGGTGTCGGCGCTTTCTGGCTCGATGAAAATTTGGTGGCGTTCTTTGTCGGCGAAACGCATAATTTTGTCCTCGAGCGACGGACAGTAACGCGGACCAATGCTTTTGATTGAGCCGTTGTAGAGTGGCGAACGGTCAATGTTGGCGAGAATTACGTCCTTTGTTTTCTGCGTGGTATAAGTCAAATAGCAAGGGTGAGTGTTGGTCAAAAAGCCCTTTGTAAGGAAAGAAAACGGATAAATATTTTCTTCGCCGTTTTGAATTTCCATTTTTGAAAAGTCGATAGAATTCTTGTCAATTCGCGCTGGCGTGCCTGTTTTGAAACGGCGCAAAGGCAGTCCCAAAGCCAAAAGCGAGTCGGAAAGAGCCGTCGCGCTGGCAAAGTTGTTTGGTCCAACGTTTTGGCGGAATTCGCCGATAATTATGTCAGAATTGAGATATACGCCCGTCGCAATCACGACCGCGCCGCACTCAAACTTTTGACCGAGCATTGTCTCAACGCCACAAACTTGGTTGTCGCTGTCAGTCAAAATTTGTTTGACTTCGCCTTGCAAAACAGTAAGGTTGGGAGTGTTTTCGAGAACGGACTTGTTGTAGAGATGATATTTTGACTTGTCCGCTTGACCGCGCAAAGAGCGCACAGCCTCGCCTTTTCCGCCGTTGAGCATGCGAATTTGGAGCAAGTTGTGGTCGGCGCTTATGCCCATTTGACCGCCGAGCGCGTCAATTTCTCTGACCAAGTGACCTTTTGCAGTGCCACCAATGGCAGGGTTGCACGCCATAAAAGCTATCGCGTCGAGCGAAAGCGTTATTACAAGCGTTTTGTGTCCAAGGCGAGCCAAAGCAAGGCAAGCCTCGACCCCTGCGTGCCCCGCGCCAACAACTATTGCATCATAATGTGTGTCGTAAATGTTTTCCATATATCCCTTTTGCTGTCCGAGCGTGTGGCGCAAAAAATATTTTTCCGCGACAAAAACGCCCGATAAATTTGTAAAATAATCGTCAATATCAGCCAAAATCACACAAACTCGCGTTTGGAAGGACTTTCTGACCAAATATTTTTCTACAATTATTGTAGCACAAGTCACTATTATTTGCAATTGCTATGCGCGTATGATATAATTTTATTTATGATAATAAAAACCATAGCTACAATTTCCACGCCGACAGGCAGTGGAGCGATAAGTATCGTAAGAATGAGCGGAGACAAGGCGCTGCGAATTGCGAGCCGTATGTTCTCGACAAAAAAGTTGGAGAGTTTCTCTGACGCGCAAGCCAACTATCTCTATCTCGGCACTGTCACCACCGACACCGTGCAAGACAAAGCGTTGGCGGTCGTTTTCCGCGCGCCGTCGTCATATACTGGCGAGGACGTGGTGGAATTCCAATGCCACGGCGGAGTGAGACTTGCGCAAGAAATTTTGCGCGGCTGCATTGCGCTCGGGGCGCAACCTGCGACAAAGGGCGAATTTACGCGCAGAGCGTTTGTCAACGGCAAGCTCGCGCTCAGCGATTGCGAAGGCATAATCGATATGATAAACGGCGAGAGCATATCCGCTATCAATGCTGGTTATAGACTTTCGCAAGGCGGAATCGCGACGACACTGACCGCTATGCAAGCGAGAATGCTCGACGTGATGACTGACATGGAAGCCAGCCTTGATTATCCGTTGGAAATGGAGGACGAGAGCAAGATTAATTGTCGTCAAGTGTTGGGCGAATTGCTCGTTGACTTGCGAGAATTTGTCGCGTCGGCGAGCGTCGGAAAGTATATCAAAGGGGGCATTGCGGTCGCGATTGTTGGACAAGCCAACGTCGGAAAGTCATCTCTGCTCAATGCTTTGCTTGGGAAAAACCGCGCGATTGTCACCGATATCGCAGGCACAACTCGCGACACGCTGGAAGAAATGATAGAAGTTGACGGAGTCGCGCTCAAATTGATTGACACGGCTGGCATAAGAAACACGGGCGACGCTATTGAGGCGATTGGCGTCGAAAGAAGCCTCGAGAGTATGCGCAACGCCGATATCACGCTGTTTGTGACAGAAGCTGGCAGGGGGCTTAACACGGAAGAAAAAGCGTTGCTCGACACTATCGAAAAAAACGGCGGAAGATATATCAAAGTCTACAACAAGTGCGAACTTGGCGTCGCCGACGGCAACGACGACGGAATTCTTATCAGCGTCTATCGCAAGCATAATCTCGACTTGTTGACAAAGACAATCGTCCAAATGTTCGTTGACAAAAACATTGATTCGTCGGCGCAAATAATCACGTCGGAAAGGCACGTTTACGTCTTGAACAAAGCTATCGCAAGCTTGGAAAACGTCTTGGCGACACTCGACGATTATCCGACGGAATGCCTTTTGATTGATATGCGACAAGGCTATTTTGCGCTCGGAGAAATAACGGGCAACACCGCAAACGAGCTTATCATTGACAACATTTTCAACAAGTTTTGTCTTGGAAAATAAGTAAAAAAAAGCCGAAAACAACACGCAAAAAAATAATTGTAAAACAACAAAAACAAATAAAAAAAAGATAAAAAAAAGAAAAAGGCTTACGAAAAAAAGCAAAATAACAATGGCGAAAACAAGTAAAAAAAGCCGAAAACTCAATACCTATCAACAAAAACAATAGAACGATAACAAAAATGATAGCAAAAGGATAACAAAATATGCGACTGAGAAAGAAGAAGTTTCTGTCAGAAAGAATTGACGAAGTGAACGATTTGTTGTTGGTTGACAACAAACTCTATATCTATGACAAGCCCGAGGAGGAGCGCTTTGAACGCGTTGACCTTGCGCAAACTTTTGGCAACAACAACCCTGTGTGGTTGGAAATTGGTTGTGGCAAAGGCAAATTTGTGTGCGAAATGGCGACAAAATATCCAAATATCAATTTTATCGCGGTGGAAAGAGTGTCCAATGTGATTGTTTCGGCGTGCGAGCGCGCTTTCGAAGAAGGCTTGCAAAACGTTCGTTTTGTCATTTGTATGGCGGAAAACCTTTACTATTATTTGCCACAAAACTCCATAAGTCGAATATATCTCAACTTTTCTTGCCCTTATCCAAAGCACACTTACGCAAACAGACGGCTCACGCACGAAAGGTTTCTCAACGTCTACAAAAAGTTCCTTGTCAAAGGGGGAGAGATTTTCCAAAAGACGGACAATCGCCAAATGTTCGATTATTCGCTCGCAAGTTTGTCGGAAAACGGCTTTGCGGTCAGCAATGTTTCGCTCGACTTGCACGCGGAAAAAGATTATGACAAGTTGGACAACGTCGTGACGGAATATGAGACGAGATTTGTCGAACAAGGCTTGCCAATTTTCCGACTGGAAGGCAAATTGCTGTAATTTTCGTTGATAAATTGCAATGTTTTGTAACAAAAAAGTAAAAACTCGCAAGGCGCGTTGTCGAAAAGGCAGCGCGTCTTTTTTTGTCGGGCATAACTTGCGATTGCGCGCGCATATATTTATCTCATAGGCGGTGAGAAAAATGAACTTGTTTTACTTTATTATGCTTGTCTCGTCGATTGTGGCGGTGGTGTTTGTCGCGCCCGAAAGCGTATATTCGATAATGTTGAGCGGTGGCAAAAACGCCATTGAGTTGGCGCTTACGCTCGTGGCGATATATGCAATTTGGCTGTCCGTGTTGGAAATTATGGAAAAAATCGGGCTAAATCACCTACTTTTTCGGTTGTTTTATCCACTTACGCGCAAGCTTTTTGGCGGAGAAAGCAAAGAAAGTCAAGAACTTATCAGCCTTAATTTTTCTGCAAACTTGCTCGGAATGGGTGGCGCGGCAACTCCGCTCGGAATAAAAGCTATGGAAAAAATGCAAGACGGCTCGCCCTTTGCGACGGACAATATGATACTATTTATGGTCATAAACTGCACGTCAATTCAACTTTTGCCTGCCACAATCATTGGACTGCGCGCCGCGCAAGGCTCGGTCTCGGCATCGGATATCATTTTGCCGTCACTCATCGCGACGACGATATCAACAATCGTGGGCGTAATTCTCGCGAAGTGTTTTGCGCTTGCCAAAAAGGTGAAAAAAGTTGAAACAACGCAAAATGTCAATGCTGCAAAAAATTATAAAAAAATAAATAAAGTTGAAAGTGTAAATGGTGTTGAAACAACAAATAAACCAAAAATAGAAAATAAAATTGAAAGGGGAAATAGTGTTGAAAAGATAAGTAAAGTTGAAGGTGTAAATAAAGCCGAAGCGGTGAAAAAATGAGCAAGTATATTCTACCGCTCTTTATTTTGGCAATTGTGTGTGTTGGGTTTGCAAAGAAAGTGCCCGTTTTCGACAGTTTTGCGCGTGGCGCGAGCGAAAGTCTCAAGCTCGTACTGTCAGTTTTCCCTTATATTTGCGCAATTCTTATCGCGGTGCAACTCTTTTCTATGAGCGGTCTCAACATTTATTTTGGCAAGTTTTTCGCGCCGTTCCTTGAGTTTGTGGGCATTCCGCCCGAGCTCTGTGAGTTGCTCATAGTCCGCCCACTCAGTGGTAATGGCTCAATCGCAATGTTGGAAAACATCTACACGCAATATGGCGTCGACAGCTATATCGCGCGGTGCGCGTCGGTCATCGTCGGGGCAAGCGAAACGGTTTTCTATATCGCAAGCGTATATTTTTCTACCACTCGCGTCAAAAAGTTGCGATACGCAATACCAGTGTCGCTGTTTGCAAGCCTTGTGGGGTCAATCGTGTCGTGCTTGTTGTGCAGATTTCTCTAAACTTGTTGAGAAAGCAAGAAAAGCCTATTGTTAAATTTGTTATAATAAAATAAAAAAGTTGTTGTAGATATGTAGTAAAGTCATTATAAAAAAGCGACAAATAGCAGGAAAAGCCTATTGTCTTGCAAATTTGATAGAGTATCACTCAACAATCGCGAGCGCGAAAGCAGAAAAAGCCTAGTTTGTCTTTTTGGTTTCGATTGAGCTGTCGGCAGGGTTTGCTTGAGTTTTGTCTTGGTTGATTGAATTGTTGATTGAGCTGTCGGCAGTGTCTACTTGAGTTTCGGATTGATTGTTGGCGCTTTCTGCTTGCGGTTCGTTTTCGGTTTGGCTGTTGGCGCTTTCCGCCTGTGTTTCGTCTTTCTTGGTGGAGTTGGCGCGATATTCCGCCAACTTTTCTTCGCTCAAGGCGCGCGTTGTTGGGTCGAAAGCAAAGCGCAATTCTTGCGTATCAATTTGCATAAGGTGCAAACGGCTGGCGTTGCACACTGCAATAAAACTGCCCTCGAATTCTTCGATATGCATATCTGACGCGGTCAAGCACGCTGGGCATTTGCAAGTTGTTTCCAGCTTGTAGAGTTTGCCGTCAAAGTTCATTTGGGGCGGTTTGCCATAAGAGACTTTTTTGATAGCGAATTGCGACTTGCGCATATCGCGCAAAACGCGCAAATAAAAACTTTTGTCAGTGATAATCGCAATGCCAAACGCGCCGACCATAAGCAAAAGGAAAATGCCGAGCACGCGTTCGGTGTCGTGACCTTCGATTGCTTTGATAAGAAAACCGCTCACAATCGCAATCAAAATCATCAGCGCCGAGCAAATGACAATCGTCCAAGTTTTGGCGTAAAGATTGCTGAGTTCCCCGACATAAGAAAAACGCAAATTTTTGTTGTCAAAAGGCGCTATTCCGTCGACGTCGTCTTGTTGCAAAGAGGACTTTTCGATTAATTCTTGAGTTTCTCGCTCGTGGGCGATGCGTTTTTCTGCAAAGTTAAATTTCTTTTTTTTGTCGCCGCACTCCGCGCCACAATTTTTGCAAAATTTTGCGTCGTCATCAAGTTCGGTGTTGCATTTTGGACAATTTTTCATATTTTGCCACTTCCATTTGTTGTTCTTCTATATTTTTCTCGCATAACGATTGAGCCGACAAGTCCAATCAGCGCAAGCAAAAGCACAAACCAAGGCGACACGTTGACAGTCAAGCGCGTCTCGCTTGTGCCTGAGAAAAAGCTTATCAGCAAGAGAATCATTTCCGCCAAGCCAAAAACAAGGAATGAGCCAAAGCATATTATTGCAGGCAAAAAGCTGTCTTTGCGTTTTTTTCTGCTTGTCATCAAGGTCACGAGACAAACAAGCCACAATATCCACGATGCCACGCACATATAGAAAATGATTGTAAAAACCTTTTCCATTTGAGCCGCTTGTTGTGGAGTGAGCGCCTTGTCGACGACCGCGTTCGCGATATTTGTCGCGGTTTTGCCGTCTGCTCCTATCATATTCGCCACGATATAAGATATCCAGTTGTCGTGTTTCAAAGGGGCGAGCAAAATAGAAAAGCCGTTTATGTTGGACGAAAATTTCGCCGTTTCGCCACTTTCGGACGCCTCAAGCCCAAGGTCTTTTGCATCGACCTCGACATATACTCCGGTAATCGGCAAAGAAAGGGATATGAAAATCAACAGCATCATTATGCACAGAAAAAAGTTGACTTGACTGCGCATTTTCGATTGTTTTGTTTGGAGAATTGTCTCTTGTTGTGGAATTGTTGGTTCCGCAATTTTTTTCTTGTTTCCTCGGCTTGCCATTTTGCACCTCATCGTTCAATCTTGATTATATATTATTTTCCGCAAAATATCAAGGTATATTTCGCAATAAACTCAACAAACTATAAGTGTCTTGTGACAAATAAACAAAAAAGGAGAAAATTATGATTACAATTGTAGCAATGTTGATAGCAATTATCGGCGCAATCAATTGGTTTTCTATCGCGGTTGCTGACTTCGATATCGTACAATGGGTTTTCAGTTTCAACGCAAACTTGTATATGGGACCAAAGATTGTATACGGGCTTGTCGGAGTCGCTGGAATGTGGTTGTTTGTCTATCTTTTGATAAACAAATTCAGCCCAAAAAGATTCTGCGCGGCGCGTCCGTTTGTAGAAAAGAAAAACGCAAAAGAAGAATCGGAAAAAATAATCGAAACGAAGTAAAATCGTCACGCCTTGTCGCAAACTCCGCGGAAGGCGTAATAACAAAATCTCTCAAAAAAATGCGCCCCCGCGCTTGCAACAACTCGTTGCAAAACAGAGGCGTATTTTTGTCGCGAAAAACATTATTTTGCGAATTTATTTTTTTGTTTGTTGCGATTGAGCGATGTCATTTTCGCAAGGTTCGTCTTGAGCGATTGCGTTGCCTTTTGTGGCGATTGAGCGTCGCAATTTTCAATGTCTTGTTGCGATTATTGAGCGTCGCAAGTTCCGTCCTTTTCGTCTTGAGCGATTGCGTTGACTTTTGTGGCTTTGCGTGACAATTTGTTTTCGAAGACAAATTTTGTCACAAAGAGAACAACTCCTACAAACGCGACCACAAGGTTTGGATAGAACAAGAAATATCGACTTTCGACCCACTTGTCGACTTGGAAAACAGATTCAACTTGTTTGATTATGCAAGGGAATATAAAATATTCGTCGCTTTGCAACATATTTGGGCTTATGCCACCAAAGCGAATGTTGAAGAAGCATATCAATGCCGTCGCCACGCACATTGCGACAGCCATTCCGACAACGACATAATCATACCACTTTCTTTTTTTGTGTGTGCAAATGGCGTAAATCAACACGCCAAGCCAAACAAATGTCATTATCTCGTTGGAAATCAGCATATTGCTGGTGTAATCATTTGGCGCGATGCCACTCAAAATCTCGACAATCGAAACGATAAGCTCGATTGATGCCACCACAAGGCACAACGCGTATTTGTTGGCGCAAAAAGCGCGCCATATTTGTTTTGTTTTGCTCACTGCGTTGGAAGAAATCATCTCATTGTTTTCCATAGAAAACCTCCTTTTGTCGCAAATAAGTCCACATATTTGTTACTTATATTGTATCACTGCCAAATTGCAATGTCAATAGCGTATTTTAAATATTTTTGTTGCAAAAAGTTACGCAAAATTCCACTGAAAATATAACGCAAATGTTATACAAAAATTCAAATGCAAAAGCCGCAAAAAAGCCCCGAAATTGTCGCGAAAAGTTACGCGAAATTCCACCGCGCTCTATACGACCAAGGCGAGCAATATTGAAGAAAACATCAATTCGCCGTCCAATACAAGTCGGCTTTCGGCGGACTTCCACGTGTCAAAAAGCGCGTAGCAGTGCATAAGAATTTTGTTTTGCATCGCCAACGCCGCGTCCATGGTTTGCTTGAGTGGCAATGTTATCACTTTGGTGTTTTGCTTGCGCTCAAGGTTGGCTTTGTTGGTGATTAGGGTTGCGTGCGTGTCCTTTTTGTCGCGAATAAATGACAGCGTTGTGCGGTTGGTTTTGCCCCACACAAAGTCATCCAAGCGAGTGAGATAAGCAAGGCTTTCGTCAATCATCGCCACAAGGTTGGCGCACGAGCGCGTCAAAAAAACTGGCAAGGGGTTGGACGTTGTCGCGTCTGCCAAAATTGAGTTTGTCAAAGTGTTGACTTGAGCAAAGTTGTCGAGCTTTGTGTCATTTGTCAAATCGACTTTGCCAAAATTGTTGGAATTCGGTTCTTTTCGCGCAGTCGGTTGAGTAAAATTGTTGCGCGTTGTGTCTTTTGTCAACGCGGTTTTGGCAAAGTGGTCGGCATAGCCTTGCTGCAAATTTTTCGTTTCGTCATCATTGGCAAGCCTTTCAAAAGTATCCATAAGAACTCTCCTTGCCCACAAAAGGGCGAGTTGTCGGGCGCAAACCTTGCAAAATGCGCAATATCGCTCAACAAAAATAGCAAATTTTCCACAAGCTACAAACTATTATATTGTCAGAAAATATGTTCTATTCATTTTGGTTGCATTTCGAGCGCAAAATAGCTATAATATATTGTATGGAAAATGTTTTATTAACTCCTTCTCAACTGTGGGCGGACTATTCACCGCAAGTTATCTCGGCGATAGCCTACAAACAGTATCAAGACAAGGGGGATTATTTTTATTTTGAGACTTATTGCAACGGCGAAAAGTATTCCGACGGCGCTGTGAGAATTTTTGTGCGCGGTTATGCGCCAAAAAAGCACAACGGCAAAGTTGTGGTTGTCGTCGAAGATTGCGAAAAAAACAAGGACGAGACTTTCTTTCTTTCTTTTGTAAGAGACGGAAACGCGGTCGTTGTTTTTGATTATTTGGGCAAAACAAACGGCGTGGAAGATTGCACAATTTATCCACAAAGCATAAGTTACGCCAACTTTGTTATGGCTGGCGAACATCTCACAAAGGCTACTCCGTCGGCGCGCGAAACGTGCGTTTTTGTGTGGGCGAAAGCTTGTCGCATTGTGTTGAGCCTTGTCAAGCAAATGTTTGGCGAGCAATCAACAGTAATATTGTGTGGCATCAAAAACGGCTCGGAAATCGCTTGGCAGGTCGCTGCGCAAGACGCGCGAGTAAATGGTTTTGTGTCTTTTCTCAACTTTGGTTGGAAGGAATATTGCGATATCTCGAAATATGACGCGAATGGCGATATCGCTGTTGACGACGAAAAAGAAAGGTGGCTTATGGCGTGTTCTGTGCAAGCTTACGCAAAGTTTGTGGCTTGCCCAACGCTACTTTTGAGCGCGTCAAACAATGCTTTTTACAGCTTTGACAGACTGGAAAACACCATCGGCGTTATGGAAAAGTCGCCACAAGTGACAAATTACACTTGCGCGGGGCTTGCGAATTCTATTGACGAAAGCGCCACAAAGTTGACGGCGGAATGGTTGCGCCGTCTCGGCAGTAATCAAAAGTTGCCACAAATGCCAACGCTTTCTTTCGCGGTGGAAAACAATCAAGTTTTCGCCACGGTTGCGGCGGATATGTCAGAAGATATCACACAAATTGAAATTTGTTACAGCCTTGACGAGACGGACAGCGCAATGAGAAATTGGAACAAAATCAATGTCAGCCTTGCCAATCTACGCCAAGCAATCGCCCTTGTCGCCAACAACAAAAAGCTGTTTGGCTTCGCGACGGTGAGCTATAAGAGTGGCTTTGCGATATCGTCGGTTGAGGCGTTTTTGAGATTGGAAAACAAAGAAATCGAATATTCTCCGCTCAAAAAATGTCACATTATTTTTGAACGCAAAAACGGCACGGCAGGTTGGGTTGCGGAAAATCAATTCTCATATACGCAATATATCAAGCCGCTGCTCGTCGCAGGCGGACTGGATATCATGGGTATCACCGCGGACGACGGCAACTTGTCCACATATCTTGTTGGTGAGGCTCAATATGGCAGTGATGAGACAAATCTTTTCCAATTCGACGCGTTCTGCGAGCAAGAAATAGATTGTGATATCGTCTTGTCCGTCAAAGAAAACAAGGTCGTGGAAAAATATATCGCGACAGTAAAACTCGCGCCAAACAAATGGAAAAAATTCACCTTGGGCATTCAAGACTTCAAAAATTCTTCGAGACTTTCTCTCAAAAATTGGGAAAATATCAAAAAGTTGTCATTTTCGAATGTAAAGGGCAAACTTTTCAACAATATTTTGTGGGTGTAAAACAATGGAATTCAAAATCGGCGACAGCGTAGTTACAAAAAAGCCACATCCTTGCGGTTGCAATGAGTGGGAAATTGCGCGCGTAGGAGCGGACTTTAAGTTGAAATGCAAGAAGTGCGGACATACCGTTATGTTGTCGTCAGAAAAATTCAAAAAAGCGATAAAAGCAACAGCAAAAGATTGAAATATATTTGCAAAAAGGAACAGCAAATGACAGAAAATCAAACTTATTTGTCAAACGGCGAAAGCTCGTCCAACAACTCAAACAACGAGAATTTGCCAAAAGAAGATAATTCAAAAAAAACAGGCAAAGCGCTCAAAATCGTCAATATATGCTTGATTGCGCTCATAATTTTGCTTGTCGCAATGTTGATAATTTTTCAATTTGTACTCACGCCAATGACGATTGTCGGCGAGTCAATGGAGAACACTCTCAAAGACAAAGACAAAGTTTTTGTGCAAAAAGTCGCCTACAAACTCACATATGGCGACATAGTAGTTTTCAAGCGCCCCGGCGCGAAAGAACCGCCAATCAAACGTGTGATAGGAATGGCTGGCGACAATATCAAGTTCGACCAAAACCGCAAATTGTGGCTGAGAAATGACATTGTCATCGAAGAAGATTATATCAAAGAAAAGGCTTATATCTCGGCATATTTTTATCAAGCGGAAGATATGAAAAAAGCCTTGACCACCGTTGGCGTAACCGTTGGACAAGACGAGCTTTTTGTCTTGGGCGACAACCGCAACAATTCTTATGACAGTCACGTCTATGGAGCAATCAAACAAGACTGGATAGTTGGAAAATATATCGGCAAATTCTGATAGAAAAAGCGAATAATTGCATACCACTCGCGCAAAATGAAAGAATGAAAGCAAAAGACAAGCCTTGCGACTTGTCTTTTTTGTTGTCATAAATGTTGCGAAAGCGTGGCGAAAAATTACCAATTTGGCAGTTCGGGCTACAATTTAGGCATTGTAAATGACCTTTCACGCGTTGAGAATTACGCATTGAGCATTACGCATTGAGCATTAACATTTACGCATTGTCGTCGATGATAAGTTTTGTAAAACCTTGCTTTGCCTGACAAAGCGGACATTCCGTCCAGGCGGTCGTGCCTGTCTCCTCATAGCCACAATCAACGCACTTCCACTTCACTTGATTAGGCTTTTTGTAGATTGTGCCGTCTCTGAGTTGAGTGTAAATTTGTTGGAAAAGCTTGCTGTGGCAAGTCTCGACTTGGACAAGGTTGTCGAACAACCCCGCGATATCTTCGAACCCTTCCTTGCGCGCAATTTTGGCAAACTCGGGATAAATTTTCTCCGCTTCGTTCGCCTCGTCCTCGACAGAAAAACGCAAGTTGTCGAGCAAATTCCACTTTTCTTTGAAAGGATAGCTTGCCTCAATGTTGATTGTTTCGATTGTCTTGTCGGTCGCCGTCTCGATGAAAGTGTAGAGCATTCGCGCGTGATTAAATTCGTTTTTGATAACTTCCTTTATCAACAATGCGATTGCGCCATAGCCTTCGCGTTCCGCGCCATAAACCATAAATTTGTAGCGAGTTCTCGCCTGACATTCGCCCGCAAACGCGCGGGCAAGATTTGTGTAAGTTGTGCTGTCTTTTAATTTCATACAATCCTCCGTTGGAATAAGTATTGACAAGTTGTGGCAAAATAAACACCGCAAACAAAGATTGTAAAATAATATATAATATATAAAAAAAACAAAGTAAAAATAAAATATTAAAAAAGTAAAACCGCAAAACCGCAAAACCGCAAAACAGTGGAAAAG